>JABXKB010000154.1 GCA_013375485.1 Promethearchaeota archaeon
TTGTATTTTCGGTCTTGTGACCTAAATAATGATGATCTATAAAGATATAAGGAATCTCTAATGGTGATGTATTCGAATTATTTTTTATTTGAATCTGATCTAAATTATTTGTATCTAAAATTAATAATACATCGGCTTTTGATACCTTAACATCATTTTCATATGATAAATCAAATTTAGGATATTTTTCAGAAAAGTTTTTAATAAAATTTTTTGTTGATTTAGAAAATTCTGAAAAATAAATAGAGATCTCTTGGTTTTCAAGGTAATGAATTAAAAAATATTTTAAGGT
Organism: Promethearchaeota archaeon; assembly: GCA_013375485.1. Classification (GTDB taxonomy): domain Archaea; phylum Asgardarchaeota; class Lokiarchaeia; order Sigyniarchaeales; family SOKP01; genus Loki-b32. The sequence continues at coordinate 293 of JABXKB010000154.1, forward strand.
AAAACAAGATACTAAACCGTCAATGTCTACTAAATCGTGAGTAGTAATTAGTATTTTTTTATTTTTTATAAAAGCCAATAAGTCTTTAAGTTTTGATTTTAACATGTAATTTCTTCAAATTTTATTTTTGAAAATCGGCTTGGAGAGATTTTCGCATTGTTTCGATTTGGACTTTTACGCGATCTTCTTTTTGTTTTAATGTTTTTAAACGCATTTCTAATGTGACTTTTAGAGATTTTTTCTCATCTAGTAATTTATTTTTTTCACTCTTAACTAAAATTCCACCGATACTTTTATAGACCGTGTCTTCTGGGTTTATTTTTTCTAATTCTTCAATTGCTAGTTCTGTTTCTCTGAATGTACTCTCAACTTGTAATCTTTGAGAAGTAATAAATTCAAAAGATTGTTGTAAATTATTGAGATTTAATAATTTCTTTTTTTGTTCCTCGTTTAGGTTATCGAGATTTATCGTCATTATAATTTCACTAAATTAGGTGTATTTTCTTTTAATTTAATTTATATTATAAATATTATATTTTTTTTCTATGAAATATCAACTATTCTCGAAGTATTATCAATTACTTTCCCGAAACTTATAATTTCGTTAATAGAAGCACGAAAGGCTGTAATATCATTACATTTTATATTAAAAATTAAAGAATTATTATTTTTTTTCTCCATAATAACCTCAGATCGCTTGGTTTGTAATTTAGTAAACTCTGGTAAAAAAGATTTATAAGAAATGTCTCGTATTTTTGAAGTTCTAAATTGAAATTCTATTGTCGATTTTATTGAAAAAGAGTTAGTTTGACTCATTATTCTTCTATGACTTCTAAATCTCGTTGTTTACGTTTCGCTATTCTGAAAGATTCTGCTCCTCGTGGGGTTTCTATGTAATAAGCACCTCCCGTAAACTTAGCATCACATTTTTTGCAATGCCAAATACCGGTTGATATTCGATGTATAGATCCTTTTGTTATACATTTAGGGCATTTGATATCTCCTTTCTCCTTTTCTAAAATTAAACGAGTTCTTTTCCGTAGTGTACTTCCATATCTAGCACCGTACTTTCCCGTTATACCGGCTTTCTTCAATTTTCCCATTTTATATCAAAACTAGTATTAAATAGTTGATTATTTATTAAAAAATAGAATAAACTATAAATTTTACTAATTCAGTAAATCTTTTACAAATAAATTTCTCAAATCTAGATTTTAATCTTTATTACTTTAAAGAGAATATTTAAATTACCTAACGTTAAAAAGATAAATTATAAGATTTGTAATATTTTGCTTAAAATAATAAGTGTATCTTATGACTAAAGAAGAATTCTTATCAGTAGATTTAACTGAGATAACTAATAAAGATAGGGGAGTGGGAAGTAAAGCTGCAAATTTAGGTAAATTAATCAAGAATAAATTTCTTGTTCCCAATGGGTTCGTTGTGAAAACAACAGCCTATGATCTTTTTCTCAAAGATAATAATCTTATAGAACTCATTCAAGAAGCGTTAAAATCAATTGATTATAGTAATCTTGAATCAGTAAGAAACTCTACCAACATAATATCCGATTCATTTGAGAAGAGTTCATTTCCGAAGGAATTAATTGAAGAAATTAAATTGAAATATCAACCATTTTCCTCTTATGGTGTAGCTGTTAGATCATCTGCAACAGCGGAAGATTTGCCTAAAGCCTCCTTTGCTGGACAATATGACACCTATCTTAATGTGAAAGATCTGGAACAAATATTTCATTACATAAAGCGGTGTTATGCATCTTTATGGACAAATCGAGCCATTATTTATAGACATCAAAATAAAATACCGCATAATAAGGTGAAAATAGCAGTTATTATTCAACAAATGGTACTATCGAAATCTGCAGGAGTTTTGTTTACTATAAATCCAATAACATCTGACAATACTGAATTATTGATTGAATCGAATTTTGGATTAGGAGAATCAATTGTAGCAGGAAAATGCAGTCCAGATCAATTCTTTATTAAAAAATCAAAGAGAGGATCATTTAAAATTCTTAATAAACGAATTGGTATGAAAAGGTTAGCAGCTTATCTAAATTCTTCTGAAGATAACGGCGGTATTGAATATAGAGTATTATCAGATGAATTAAATCAACAACCGTCTTTATCTGAAGATGAGATAATAAGACTTGCTAAAATAGGACTAGATATAGAAAAAATATTTAACAAAAACCCCCAAGATATTGAATGGGCGATAGATCAAGATAATAAAATTAATATCTTCCAAACTCGACCTGTCACAACAATAAAAGAAGAGATTAAAGAACCAGAAATATTGTGGAGTAGAGGGTATTCAGATGATTATTGGAATGATAATGTTACACCTCTATATTTTGGACTTTTGGGGAATCCAATAACAAATGTGGTCAATATTGAATTAAACAGCATAATGGGCTATAAAAAAATGGAGACCCAATTGCTAAAATTATATAACGCTCACGTTTATTTCAATCTCAATGTAATAATGAGAAAAATAGAGAATGAGATTCCTACTTTCATGAGGAATGAAGATGTTTTAAATTATTTTCCAGAAGGTTCAGGATCATATGGAAAAAAAACAATGAAAGAACTGCCTTTTCATCTTATTAAACGAATAGTGGCAGAATTAAGAATAATGTTTCATGATCCTAATGGGTCAATGTCCAAAACTGCTGAAGCTTATAACAATTGGAATCAGGAAATATTTATTCCTTACTGCGATGAATTCGATATAAAATTACTAAAATTCACAAATTCTGGTGAATTACAGGATCTTATTAAATTAGCTGAGGATTTAGATAGAACTATGATAACCCATTTTCGGCTCATTCGATATGGGATTCCCGTACATAATATAGGGATGAATTTATTAATACAATATCTACTTACTCGATTTCTTGGAAAGGAAGAGTCTTCGCAATTTTATCCAATTTTAGTTTCTGGACTTAAGCATAAATTAACAGAAACAAATGATCAAGTTCATCTTTTAGCATCCCTGATTAATAGATCTCCAGAATTAAAATCAATATTCATTAATCAAGAATCCGTAAATATTTATAATGCATTAAAAACAGAGTCTAATGCTACAGTAAAAGATTTTCTTATCAAATTTGAAAGGTTTATAAAAGATTTTGGAGATCGTGGCTTCACTAGAGAAGCTTTTTATCCTCGGTGGAGAGAATTACCTATGACTAATTTAATGGATGTCTTGAAATCATTAGTAATGGATAAATGGCAAGATCTGGAATCGATTAAAAACAAAAATTTACGAAAAAGAGAGCGAATTGAGAAGATAGTAGAATCCAAGATAAGGGTACAAAAATTTGGTTTACTGAAATGGAAATTTTTCTTAGCAATTTTAAAAAATAGTAGGAAATACATAAAATTTAGGGAAAATCAACGATTTAACCTTGATAAATGGATTACAAGGAACAGAAATGTGTATTTAGAAATTGGAAAAATTTTAACACAAAACGGGATAATATCCGATGAAAATAAGATTTTTTTCCTTTATAAACAAGAAGTTAAGAATTTAGTATTGAATAAATATAAGCAACAAGAAATTCAAATGATATTGTCTGAAGTTCCAAAGCGATATAAAGAATTTAAACTATATGAAAACAAGGTGCCACCAAAATTCCTTTTGGGTTCATTAGAATTTAATGACATGTTAAAATATGGTAAGGAAAGTAAAGTATTCCATGGTTTGGCTGCAAGTCAGGGAATTATAAATGCTCCTATACGTATTGTTCAAGATATTGATCTCATATCAACAGTAAGAGCTGGAGAGATTTTAGTCGTAGCTCGAACAGATCCTGGTTGGACTCCAGTTTTTTCTAAAATTGGGGGATTGATCACTGAGACTGGTGGAATTCTTTCTCATGGTGCTGTTGTTTCGAGAGAATATGGCATCCCTGCGGTAACAAACATAACAAATGCTTGTGAAATCTTTAAAACCGGTCAAATTGTTGAAGTTAATGGCTATAATGGTACTGTAATTCTTCAAAAAAATGTTTAAAAGGGTAAAAAAAATGGAACCCATAACTCATCCAGATTACTGTACAGATCATCTAGAATGGAATGAATCCTATTACTTTGTGTTTTATGATAAACAAAATTCTCTTGGAGGAATGACACGATTAGGGTTCAAGCCAAATAAGGAAGAAGGTATGTCATTTTTTTTCTTATTCCTCCCTAATGGTTCAGCTGCTGGATATTTCACAGAACAAAAAGTTAAAGATTATCATAAAATTCTTAAAGTTGGTGGAGTCTGCCATAACTATCAATCTACTTCAGAATTAAATTATCAATTTAAAGGAAGTATGATTTTTGTTCAAAATCCTGAAGATTTACCTAAAGTACGTGAACAACCAAAATTAATTAGTAAAACTGAAAAAGTACGTATGGACATCTCTTTCGATCCAATAAACGAAACCTACGAGTATAGTGAACATATGACTCCTGAATCGCTAGAAATTGGAAAAAAAGCAGGAGATAAACACTGGGAGCAGATTGCTGTTCTTTCTGGCAACATTCAAATAGGAGATACAAATTATTTAATAGAAAATGCTTTAGGACAAAGAGATCACACCTATGGAGTTCGGGACTGGACAGGTGTAGGGAATTGGTTATACTATGTAGTCTGGTTTAATAAAAATATGGCAATAAATCCCGCGGTTATAATTACTGATGATGGAAATTTATCTACAGGAGGTTTTTTATATAAAGACGGAAAAAACATTCCATTGAAAACTATACATGTAGTTGATCAACAATTTCGAGAAGATGGGGTGTTTCCAATAAGTTCGGAATTAGATCTTATAGACGATTTGGGGAATAGCCATAACCTGAAAGCTCGTGTTGGACCAATTATTCCAATTCCTTTTATAGATAGGGAAGGAAATCGATCAATTTTAGTTCAATCCATGGGAAATTTTGAGCTAGATGGTATAAAAGAAGGCTATGGCTCATTTGAAACGCTCAGGAGAGTAACTTAGTAAAGATTTGTGAAGACTTATTATTCTATAATTTAACTATATTAAATGAATGTTAAATTAAAAAAGTAAAAAGATCAAATTAAACTAAGTAAGAAAAAAATTTTTAAGAATTTATTCGATTTTACTTAAATATTGTAAAAGATTGAGTTCTTTTCTCAATTTTTTACCGATTTCTAAAGATTTACTTCCTAATGTTTTTATCTCATCGATTGTAAATGTAGCTGCTCCACTCTTTTGAATTGAAGTTATTTTATCTTCAGTGACTGAAATCGAAATTTTACCATCGCAAACCAATTCTTCTGGTAAGTTTGGATCTAAAAACACAATATCTTCGATTTTTCCATATGTTAATACAAAAGGTAATTCCTTTACAAGGTTTTTTCCAGTTAAATATTTTCCAGTCCATTCCGTTTCATGTTTTTCTTCATTCCAAATACCTTCAGGTATATGAGCTGAAATTAATGTACTCAATGCACTAACTCCACCTGCATCAATTAAATTACCAGCATAATTAATTACATACATATCAACAAAAAGAATATAGACAGCTTCCTTTTCTTTAATGCATAATTTTTTGGTTTGAACACAATCTGCATGTCGAATTCCACGATCCACTACTCTAGCTAATTCGATTGACTGTTCATCAGGAGGTCCTCTTTCAAATAGTGGAGATGCAATTGGTAGTAATTCAGCCATGACGGTACAAACCCCCTCATTAGGTAGATCTGGAAAAGGTTCACCTACATCGTATTTCAACCCAGTTATAATTCTTGTATCTCCTAAAGAAACATCTGCAGAACCTTCTGCGGACGCAATAATATCACTTTTAATTTGAAATTCACGGTATTCCCAAAGACCTCTATTATCAATTCGTTCTTCTTTTTTCAAATTTGATACAATATAATCTCTTTCAATTTTTGAAACAATTCGCTTAACATCCATCATTTTTACTCATCACCTTTTTTTTCATTTTTTTCCTTCGATTTATTTGTTTCTTCTTGTATTTTTACATATTTACTTTTTAATGCATCTAATTGAATTTGGTGTATATCTTTTAAGGCATTCTTTGCAAGTTCCAAGAATTCATTCATCTCATCCAAATCCATTTCTCCATCAAATTGTAATAATGAGATTTCCTCATTATACCAAGTGATTGCGATTGGTAAATCTGCTTCACCAGCTTTATCTTCAATACCAGAAAGATCAACAACTTTTTTTCCATCAATTTTTCCTACAGCAATTGCCGATACCAAACTTTTCATAGGTATACCCGCATCAGCTAAAGCTAATGCTGCTACTGTAGTACTTGCGCATCTAGTTCCACCATCAGCATTTATAACTTCAATAAAAACTTCAAAACTAGTGCCAGGATATAGTTCAAGAAAGAGTAACGGTTCAATACAATCTGCAACGATCATAGAAATTTCTTTTTCACGACGTCCGGGAGCTGGTCTTTTCCTATCAAATACAGAATAAGTAGCCATTCTATAAAATACTCTCAAAACTCCTTTATCTGGTTTTGCCAGATGATGTGGATGTACTTCTCGTGGTCCATACACCGCTGCGAAAATTTTATTATTACCCCACTCAAGATACGCTGATCCATCAGCATTTTTTACTACGCCAACTTCCATTTTTATAGGTCTTAATTCATTAATATCCCTACCATCAAGCCTTTTTCCATCTTTACGAAATAAAGTTTCTGGATATTCGTCTTTAATTATTAACGGCATCTATTCAATACCTCTTTTCTTTTTTTCATTTATTATATACTCTTGCATTCTATCTGTTAAACCAACAGTATGAGCTTCCGAAGCAATTTTTTTAATTGATTCAATAAGCAATCTTTCATGAGCAATATCTTCGCCTTTCAGCCAAACACGCCCGTTTTGAGTTACAAATATATTACAGTTGGTTAAATTTTTTAACATTTTTATCATTGACCCGTTTCTGCCAATTACTCTAGGAATTTTAGGTGGATCTATAGAAATAATTATTCCTCCAGTTTTTTTTCCTAAATATTTTCCAACAGTAGTTAATTCAGGTTTATTTAAACGATCCGCAGAAAGAATTTTTACTACTAAAATATCCCCAATATCAAATTTTTCAGTGCTTACATCATCCTGAGGTGGTCCTCCTCCTCTGAATCCTCTAGTTCTACCTTTTTTAATTGTATTTTTAGGTTTAAGCTGACCAAAATCTTTAGCATTAATATCACACTTATATTTAACAGGATTCTTATCAACTACTAAAGCCATTACTTTATCTCCAGGACGAGGTGTATAAAATCCCCTAAGAGGAATTACATTAATATAATTCTTTTTTATCTGTTTTAATCCAATATTTAAAGAAATAATTTTATTTTTCTCTTTATTCAAGATCGTTCCCCTTCCTGGTAAAAAGTTTTTAACATCTTCAGTTAATACTTCTCCAGGAACTACTACATCCCGTATATCTTCTTCTTCATCTTCAAAATCTTCGAATTCATCAACTACAGATTCTTCATCTTCTTCCATAATACTACTCACGTTTTTTCTACAATTTTCTTATTCTCCTAACCTATTAAAAATAATAATATAAACTAAAACAAATTAAAAATTTTTAGGCTAAGCTTTTAAGATCTTTGTCTGGACTCTTCCATGGGTTAATTTATTTAGTTTATCAATCAATTCCATTTGTAATCCGGCAGGTAAACTTACTACTGCAACCCAAGAACCATCAGATTGCCATTCTTCTTTCTTAATTTGTACGTATTGGGCGACAACATTATAGCCTTTTGCTGTAAAAGCTGTTGGAATTTTAATAGCCATCTCCACTTGCTCTATTCTAATCGGAATAATAGCTCGAATGCTTTTAACAACATCATCAACTTGTTCTTCGGCATTTCTCATCAAATCAATTTTAAAATTTGCCTCTTCAATCGCTTTTTCTATTCGCTGATACGGATGAGGTTTTTTATTCTGAGGATTTATAGCATTTTTGCTAATAATGGTTATTATTTGTTTTAATTTTTTCTGCATTTCTTCTTGTCTTTGGGCTTTTGTCCAATGTATTTCTCCATCTAATAGAATATGCCCCGCAATTGTCATTCCATCTGTGGAATTAAATACTGCTTCCATATCTCCATCTGTTGCCTTTTTTCCTCTTCGGAAATCTTCAAATACAGTAAAACTCTCAAAAATAAGCTCCAAATCAATTTTTCGATCGTTTAATAACTCCTCTACCGTAAGACGTGATTGTTCTTTTCCTGCTTTTAACCGTGTATTGATTTCTTCACGAATAAGTTTTTTAGCTTCCCAAGCCTTCTCAGGATCCATTAACATTTCAAAAATTCTGCCTGAATTCTCAATACGACCTACAATAAATCCACCCAAATCAATCCTTGCCCGATCAATCATATAACAATTTCACAAATTAACTGATTGAATTATCTTGAATTCTATTGTTCCTATTTCTTGTCTTTCCGTTAAACGATAAATTTAAAGGGGATTACCTTGATTCTATACGCTTTATTTAAGGAAATTATAATTTATTTAATAAAGCTTCCTTTTCTTCAAAATCTAGTAGCTTAAAAGTTTTATCTTCCTTTAAAATAAAAGCTACATCACAAGTGTGTTTATTTAAATTATCGCCCATCAATTCTTTTAAAGTTCTTAATGGCAATAATTTCAATTCCTCATCACTTATATCTTCATTATAATGCTCCTCAAGGTAAGCTCTTGCTTCCGTGGCTCCAGAGCCAATTGCAAAAGCCTTATAACCCCACATTGCTCCACTGGGGTCTGTTAAATATAAGGAAGGTTCATTATTTGAATCAATTCCTGCAATCAGAAAAGATACTCCAAAAGGTCTAACACCAGCGTTTTGAGTAAATACTTGTTTATATTCACAAATATTAAGTGTACTATCTTTTACTGAAATTTTTTCATCATAATTTAATATATTAACTTGAGCTTGAACTCGTGCTCTGTCAATTAACACTCTAGCATCACTGGTAAGGCCGGCAATAGCCACACCTAAATGATCATCAATTTTAAAAATCTTTTCTGAACCCACATTTCTCTCTTGAAGCTCAGAACTTTTTGTTTCTACCGCAAATACAACAGAATTTTTGTTTCTAATTACAATTGCGGTTGTACCTCTTCGGACGGCTTCAATAGCATATTCAACTTGAAAAAGCCGACCTTCGGGTGAAAATTGGGTTATGGCCATATCATAACCTCTTCCTGCTTGCTGGAACACTCAGATCCACCTTAAAAGTTTTAATATTTATCTATTTATATTATTTTTTATTTTTATTTTACGTTAGTTAAAAGGTAGTAATAAATACTATAATAAATATTTTTTTTAAATATTTTAAAATAAGTAAGAAAAAATAGAATAAGAAAGACTTAAATAAATATCCTCTACATTTTGATATTCTATGACCAAGCAACCTTATTTATAAAGATAGACCATTCTAACAGTATCATACCTTCATCTCTAGTATGAGCTACAAGATAATCTCCTTCTTTTGTAATCGAACCAATAATATTACCTTTCCCAGCACCGATATTTTTAGCAGCTAATTGTATTTCATCGTTCTTTAAAATTACAAATCGATAATTCTGAAATGTGAGTGCAGGTTCTTTTGCCTTCCAAGAATTTAGGATTGCTTTAGCTTCTTCACTTGTTAGAGGGAAATCTCCCGATTTAAAAACAAGATCTCCTTCGTTATTCAAAAGAAAAACTTTCTCCACTCCTTCATACTCGTTTAGAGCATTAACCAATTGATTAAATCTTTGTTCTTCCATAATTCTCCACCTTTCGCAAAAATCTGTTTTTAATTTATTGAAAGATAAAAATTTTGAAATTTAAATCTTTTTAGAAAAAATGGATTTTGAGAAAACTATTTTTCTTAAAAGAGATTAGAATACATATATTTTAATTGATACTAACACTTTAGTGTTTTCTTATGGTAAAAAATTTAGTTTTATTTGACAAAATCTACAATATCTCGAATCGAGGAAAGAAAGAAGATATTTACCTCAGATATCTCAAATACTTAAAAGAGCACGTCAAGGGTTTTACTCAAACTTCTATACAGTTTAAAAAGTTAAGAAAATTTGATAATAGGTTTGAGGTTATAATCAACGGTCCAGAAGAAGGGTTTGTCTATAATCTTTTAAAGAAAGAAATAGGGAGTATTCATGAATTTAAAGATATTAAGGTTGGTAAGGAATATCAAGGATCGTTAGTAGATGTAGGGAAAGTTGGGTTCGGTTTATTTGTTGATTGTGCCATTTTAAATCCACATACGGATGTTCTCATAAATTTACACACTTTAAGAGATCAGTTATGTCAAGGAAAAGAGAGATCATTAACTCAGATCATTGAAGCTTATGATTTTATAGATCACTTTCCATTACATGTTAAAATTTCTGAAATAGATTCGGTAAAGAATAAACTTTTAGGAGAATTATCACCCAAAACTTTGAATTTCTTTAAAAAAATCTTGGAAGAAAATATCGAGGGTGTATTTTTAAGCGGAGAAACTAAGGGTCAATTCAAGAAAATAATAACCAGAAAAGGACATTTTAGAGATATTATAACGGTAAAAAGATTTGGATTT
>JABXKB010000155.1 GCA_013375485.1 Promethearchaeota archaeon
TTTCTATAAAGATATTTTATTGGGAAAAATTTTAGTTTTAACTTATTCCTTTGAACCGGGCTGCCATATAAACAATTCTATCGTGCAATATTCCTTAAAACCCATCCGTTTATACATATTTAAACCCATCTCAGTTGAATGAAGAATTGCAGTCTCATATCCTAATTTCTTAGCCTCGTTTAGGGGAGCAAGAGTTATCGCAGTACCAATCCCTTTACCACGTGCTTCTTCTAATGTAGTAACCAAATGAATACCTGCAACACCTGCTTTATACAATACTAATGAAGAAGCGACAGGATTTCCATCATAATATGCTAAGAATGCACTTGCAGAGGCCCTATCCTTCAAAAGAATAAATGAGAAAGCCTCGAAAAAAAAATCAGATCGAACTTCTTTTGGAAAATCAAAACCCGTTAAAATTATGTCATTCCATACTTTTAAAGCATTCATACTTTCAATCTTTATAATCTCTACCTTATTTAAAAGTTCTCTTTCTGTGTTTAAAATTTTTAGGTTATAAGCCATCCCCTGAAGCTTGTTTATGATGAATCCATTTTTGATTAATAGCTCTCCCATTTTTTTTGGAGTGCTTGATGGACCAAGCACCCAAAGAAAGGGAACTTGTCTCTTTTCAAAAAAAGTAATGTTTTCCTTTATCTTTTTCATGGCATTTTCTGACGAAATATGATTATCTATTACCCCATTAAAGAAAAAAAATGAGATACCCGTTGAGAATCTGGAGAACTCCTTAGTCTCTTCATATAGGTTATCTTTAAGATCGCTATGTACCATCGATCTAAAAAATTCATAAAGATTGAACTCAATTGCATGTTCAATTTCAGATTGATTTAGATTTTTAAGAATAGTTATAAATCGTTTCACTTCTAAAGTTTTGATATTAATATATTTTAGTTCTAAACCATGAATTTATATTAAATATTTTGTAAACAAATTAAGATAATAAACTATTTAAAAGTGGTTTTTTAGTTTTTACAGATTTATTAAGGTGGATAATTAACAGGAACTTTTCTTAAACAAGTGAAATTTTCATAATCCTCGAATATAGTCAGGTCGACACATGTTTGGGTTTTTAATGGCAGTTTCAATTATTTCAAGAAATTTGTTTTTATCTCTGCTTAATTCTCCTTTCAAATTTAAATAATTTGAAGCATGATTTGTGTTAAAAATACACTTCTGCAAATCATCAGATGTGTATTCTATCATTGTATATAATTCTTCCAAAATTTGAGTACTAGAACACGGTTGGAATTCTCCTGTTGATCTTTGTGTCCACAACTCTGTTCCTGGAGTAATACCTAATGTTAAAGGTGATATATACCAATTAATTAGTGTTGGTGGAGCCATTCTATCAATTGATTTGGCAGATTCAATAGCATGTTTTCTACTTTTTTCAGGATCATTTCCTGCAAGTCCTAATAGAAATATACCTGACCAAGAAATTCCTGCTTTATGGCATTTTTGAGCTGCAAGAGTAAACTCATCTTGTGTAGTTCCTTTGTTACACGCTTTCAAAACATCATCATCTCCACTTTCAATACCCACGTAAACCATCGTAAATCCGCTATCTGCTATTCTTTTTAAATCATCATCTGACTTTTTTGTGATATCTTTAGCATGGGCGTATGCACTAACTTTTTTGAGATTTGGATGAATTTTATAACAATATTCGGTTAACTCAATAAGGATCTCAGGTTTAACAACAAACGCATTTCCATCTTCGAAAAATACTTTACGTACGCGATTTCCATAAATAACACCCGCCAATTTAATATCCTTTTTGATCTCTTCGATATTTTTACGGATAGAGAACGTTTTTGATCTATACATGGAGCAGAATGTGCATTTACGCGTACATCCATTCGTTATTGCTATCAATAAAGCATCCCACTCAGAAGGAGGTCTAAATACGGGATCTACCAAATTTCCAACTACTAAATTCATGATTTCTTTTATTTAAACGATATCTTTTAACTTTAACTCCATTTAGATTTATTTATTTTAATTGGTCGTTTATATTGAAAATATTGAATTACTGAAAAAATTACCGACTAAACGTACATTATCTGAAAAATTCATTTTAGAAATTGAGTCCTTCATCCTGAGAGGAGTAGAGGGTATGTCACGGAAAAGCAATGAAAACTTATTTGGCACCTAGAAGAGCTCAGAGTTTTAAATCTAAAAAAATGATAATACTTATATTATTAAATGACAAAATAAGAATATTCAAAGGTGAATTATTCGCGTGAACACAGAATCTAACAGACCACGGCTCATCTTCCTTGATAATATCAAAATTCTTTTTACTTTTCTTGTAATTTTTACACATGTTAGGGTTACCTATGGAGGAGAGGGATGGTGGTACTATATAGCCACAATTAATGAGTCTAATCCATTTGATAATTTCACCCTTATATTCTTTTATATGACAGCTGGATTTGCAGGTATTTTTCAAGCCTCTCTCATGGGATTATTCTTTTTAATGGGTAGTTATTTTACACCTAAGAGTCATGATCGAAAGGGAGTATCGGCGTTCTGGAAAGAACGATTCGTCCGACTCGGTATTCCTTTATTATTATATATATTTATAATTAATCCTATTATTTTTTATCTCCTAGCCGTTGGAGGGATTCAACCATGGAGTTCATACCCAAGATTGCAAGGGACACTTATAGAGTATTATTTAAGCAGTTTTCAATCACTTGACAATTTCATAGACTTTCTAACTTCATGGACTATTACATGGTTTCTCATTGTTTTATTAATTTTCACTGCTATTTACACAATTTGGCGTCAGATATCAAAAATTGACTCGATACAGAAACGCATCCCAAAGGAATTATCCATCCCAAAATACATATATTTACTCCTTTTAGCTATTGGATTAGGATTTCTTGCTTTTTTAGTTCGCATTAACTTCCCTTTAAACGAAACACCGCTGGGATTGCCATTGGCTTATATGATTCAATATTTTTTGATGTTTAGCGTAGGTGTCATCGCTTATAGGTATGGTTGGTTCGAAAAAATGACTAGAAAGCATGTCAAAGTCTGGGTTATTACAATATTTGTTGCAGTTATGTTATTTTTTACGTATTTCTTTGTTATTGTAGGAGTTGATTCAGACTTTAGTGTTTTTATGGGAGGCCCCAATATCAATGCTCTTATATTTGCACTTGTAGACAATATCGCTTGTATGGGAATGATTTTTGTGTTAATTAAGATTTTTTACGCAAAATTCAACAAGCAAGGGAAAATACTACAGAATTTAGCGGATAGCTCATTCCATATGTACCTCATTCATCCATTCGTAGTTATTCCTGTATCCCTTGGACTCGCATTTATACCCCTTTCTCCGCTTATAAAACTAGCCATTGTTTTTCCTGTATCAGTTATCCTTTGCTATCTAATAAGTCATTTTATCCTCCAAAAAATACATTTCAAAAAACGCATAAGAGTTACTCAGGATAGTTAGAGACACAAGTTTCGAGCCTTTTTAATTTTATCACAATTTCAACGGTGTAGAAAGGTAAATTCAGAGTCTGATTTCAATGATAATATCTTTGAAAAGACAAAAAAAATTGTTAAACTTGTATTTAACAACAAATTTATATGAATCAAAACATCCTATATAATTCTGAAGATGATAAAACTTCTCATTTTAATTTCTAAATTAATATAGCAGAATCAATGATTATTGATAAAACATAAATCAGAAGAGTGGCATGGAATAGAGGTAGTGCCTTCAATCTTACCTTTGAGTCTTTAGCTTTAATTATAATCACATTAGCTCCTATAATAAGAATCCAACTGAATACAAACCCAATTAATGCAATAATACCCAAATCAAGAAAAACAAATATTACAGAAGTTATAAGATGAATTAGGGAAAAAGAACTAATCCATATAATATTACCCTTAATACCGTATAAGCCCGTAATAGTTTTAAGATTTTTTGCTTCATCATTCTTAACATCAACAATATCATTTGCCCCAAGGTGAGCAAGAGCCCAAGGATACATGAATAAAAGATAAAGGATAACTGTAAAATCAAATTCCCCGAAACATAAATATCCCGCAATCGGAAATAAAAGAAGATCAGTTCTTCCAAGTATCTGGGCAATTGGAAATGTTTGTTTTCTTTTCACTACTTGATAGAAAATTTCCATTGAATACGCATAGACCATTATAATGTAGATATAAAAAAGATTTGGATAGGGTAAAAATGCTATTAAAATAACTGTAATTAAAACAAAAATGACGAAGACCGCTACCGCTTCCTTTAAAGAAATTTTTCCCGAAGGGATGGGTCGTTCCTTAAAAGGTCTCCAATAATTAGTAAGCGTATCATCAACATCTAATTTGTCTATAGAGTGATCAACAATATCATTTAAGACCATCCCAGCTTCAAATCCAAAAAGCCCTATGAAAATAGCTAGTATTAAAAGGCTCCAAGAAAAATAATTATAGTTTTTAAATGCGAGCATTAAACCTGAGCAAAATAATAAAGGCCAAACAGGAGCAAAGTGTGCTCTAGTTAAATCTATGTATGCTTTAAATTTCTCCTTTAATATCATAAATATAACCTTTTTTAAGACACTGAAAATTCTTTATTAAAGAAATATTTTACTTTTTTAAAAAGATTTTTTAAAACAAAGATTTTCTAATTAAATAGGAAAACCCGAATTATTTGATTAAGGTATTGAAATTCCATATTTTAATAAAATATTCTTAAGTTATTTATTTTTAATATGGGTTTATATAACATAGCATGGAAATAGCAAAGCTTAATTTCGATGTAATTGTCGTTGGTGCGGGTACATCAGGGGTTATAGCAGCCAGATTTGCTGCTCAGCAAGGCTTAAAAGTTTGCTTAATTGATAGTAATACCAGAAGTGAAATAGGTAATAAGGTTTGCGGTGATGGTGTCCTTGCAACGATATTTGATTTTCTGCACATCAGTCCACCCAAAGGAGATGAATTTTTAAGCCTTAAGCGTGGTTTTCGGCTTTATTCACCTGATCAAAAAAGCTCGTTAACGATAAAAATACCATTATATTTTGTAGATCGGTTAAGATTTGGCCAGAGATTGCTTAATGAAGCGATAGATTCCGGCATCGATGAATTTCTAGATAAAACAAGGGCTATAAATCTAACTTATAATAAGGAGGGTGTTGATGGTATTAAAGTTAGGCTAAAAAATGGTTCAAAAGTGGATTTAAAGTCGAAAATAGTTATCGATGCGAGTGGTTGTTATTCTACATTAAGAAGAGCAATAAAAAGCACTCTCATAATAAACGAAATTCCTAAGAGGGACCTAGTACTATGCTTTCGTAGCATAGTTAAGCTTCCATCTGAATCGAAACTAATTCAAGACCTTGATTATTGTACATTAATCATTGATCCCGATAAACGTTCGCCAGGAGGATTTATTTGGTATTTTCCTAAAAGTGAAACGATTATTAACATCGGTTTAGGTACTTTCATAAAATATAAAGGATCAATTAAAGAATACTTTCAAAAGTATGTTTTTGATTACTTTATTACCCAAACTAACTTCGATATAATCTCTTCAGCAGGATGCGTTGTACCGTTAAGAAGACCATTGCTCTCCTGCGCTGATAATGGTATCATGTTTATTGGAGATGCTGCATGTCATGTAGATCCTGCCAATGGCGGGGGTATTGATGTTGGAATGAGAGCAGGATACTATGCTGCTCATGTAGCTAAAAAGGCCATTTATGCAAATGATTACTCCCTAAATACCTTATGGGACTACAATTCCATCATTATGTCAGATTTTGGTGCAAAACATGCTGTTTCAGACATCATAAGACTCTTCTTTCAATATAAACCTTCAAAAGATCTAAATTTTATCATGAAAAAGAATATTTTGACTGACACTGATATTAGTAAACTTTGGTTTCATGGAGAATTAGATTTAAATTTTAAAGCAATTATTAAGAAAGTCATTAAAGGAATCAATCGACCAAGATTATTACTTGAATTAAAGTCCCTAACAAAATATATGATTAAAGTCATTAAACTCTACAAAAACTATCCTAATAGCATCAATTCATTTGAAAAATGGAGAGAACAAGAAAAATCTCTTTTTGAAAAAATATATTTAAAATTTATCATAAATTAGCGAAAAGCTCACCAATCATGTAAAGTAAATTAACAATTTTTTATCTTTTATTTTAAATTAACTCACGAATTGGATTGAATTAAACAATAAATTGGTAAATAAGAGTATAGGTGGTTAAGGAGTAGGTGGGGGGAGTATTTTCATCAGCTCAAAGAAACCTAAATTTTTTTTTTTTATATATTAATTTAACAAAGGATCTAGAATTTTCAAGAGGTATGGAAAGGTAAATTCAGAGTCTGATTTCAATGAAGATTTAGTGAGAATTAGATTTTTTGCCTATTTCTAAAAATAGAAATAAAATAAAACAGTCTCGTTTCATTTTTGCTTAGTCGATATGCCTATTTCCTTATAAAACTCTTTTATTTTAGTTCTTAAACTTTCATTTATTTTTTTAATATCTGAATGATCTTTTTCTGGAAATTTATCAATCACTTTCATATATAATGCTTTAAAAAGCCCTTTTGTGTTTTTTAATTGTAAAACAAAATCAGTACAAATTTCCTGAATACTTTCTTCTAGTAGCTGATTTGTTGGTTTATCTAAATTTACGCTGATCATGAGCATTTCTTTGTTTCCACGAGCCCATTCTGAAGGAATTTCAAAATAATAATTCAAGGATGATGATACAGTGCTTGACTGATGGACAAAGAAACCCTCTTTAAATGCTTGATCCATTATATTTGCAATTTGAATAGATAATCCTTCATCAAGAATACCCTCTGGATATGAATAGAATACGAGAGGGCCTTTTTTTCGAGCAAAATAACTTAATGCTATAGTAGTTTTAGTAGCGATTTTAATTTCGGGTACTAAAATAAGAGTATATGTTATTTCAGGATCTAAAAGCTCATCATCAATATAAGTCTTACTTATTGGAAATTTTGCCCCATTCTTGTGTACTCTTAAAGATTGACGACGCAGACCTATACCACCAAATTTTTGCACTTCTGAAATTATTTCCTTTCTATCTTTTTCACTCATCATTTTCATAATTGAACACCTTTATATTATATAATAGAACATTTATATTTATATTTTTTGTTTCTTTTCTGAGCTAAATATTGAACAATTAGATGAACAGACGCAAATAATAACATTTATTGAATGTTTATTAACAAAATTCAAATTAATTGATTGAATTTTAAAGAACACATATTTATAGAAGTAGTTACCTTTGTTTGGTTTCGATTTCTCACTCATTTGTCTTTTCCTCCGTTTTAAGAGACATAAGGTTCGAACCTTTTTAAATTTCGTCCCAAATTTAATGAAATTTGGAATGGAAAAGTAAATTCAGAGTCTGATTTTAATGAAAATTACTTTGAAATTAACAACGCTCGACGGTTCTTAACACAAGGGCAAAGAATGGCTGAAAGACATGGATATACTAAGCTAGCTATCGAAATAGCGGAACTTCACGATGAAATGATACAACAATCAGAAAAATGGGACTATTTAAAAGAGTTTGGGGTTCTTATCCCAAACTAAAGTTTTCATCTTTTCAAAAACAACTATAGAGAGAGTAAAGCAAACTCTCCTCCTTTTTTTTATTTTAAAATTTTATAAATTATTAAAATTTGCGTTCCTACTATGCCTTGAACTGACAACGTTTAAATCTATTAACCGAAAATTGAAAGAGGAACTACAAGGTTCAGACTTAGAGTATAGGGGATTGTAGCGTGAACGGAGATGGTAAGTTGAATTAATGAACAGTTTGAGATAAGAAGGACTGGAGTATGTTCTTGAGCAAGGTTTTAATTTTTCTATTTTCTATAAACTATTTATATTAAAGGTTCTTCAAGTAATTTATGGGAAAATGTCCATATTGTAGTAAAGAACTTCATTTAGAAGATTTTTTTGAAGTTACAAAAAAAGAAACCAAAAAGGGAAAAGTTAAAGTTAGAGTAGGAGACTTTATAGGAGAAACCCTTGAACCACGTAGGAGCGGCCCCCACCTTAGTTGGGGTGAGTGTAGAATGTGGGTGTGTCCTTCATGCGACACTATTTTAGGATTTACAGATTATGCGTATTCAGGTTCCTAATGGATTCTAGGTAAAGGTAATTTTAGTAGTAGGAATTGGTTTTTTTGGGGAATTTAATAGAAGGGAATACTCTAAAGGATGATAGATCGAGTGAGGATTTGTAGCTTGAGTAGAGCGAGAAGGTTTGAGATGAGAAGGGAAGGAGTATGCTCTAGAGCTAGATTTTATTTATTTTTTTCTATGGAGAGGTAAATTCAGAGTCTGATTTTAATGAAAATTACTTTGAAATTATATAGCAACGTAAAAAAGCTGAGAGTTCTAAATTTAAAAAAAAAATATTACTTTTATATTAGAAATCGTCACATTTATATTAATTAACAAAAAAGAATGAATCATTCTCATGAGTACAGAATCTAATAAACCACGACTCCTCTTCCTTGATAATATTAGGGTATTATTTGTTATTCTCGTGATTTTTACACATGTTAGGGTTACATATGGAGGGGAGGGATGGTGGTACTATATAGCCACAATTAATGAGTCTAATCCGTTTGATAATTTCACGCTTATATTTTTTTATATGACAGCTGGATTTGCAGGTATTTTTCAAGCCTCTCTCATGGGATTATTCTTTTTGATGGGTAGTTATTTTACACCTAAGAGTTATGATCGAAAAGGAGTATCAGCGTTCTGGAAAGAACGATTCGTCCGACTTGGCATTCCTTTATTATTATATATATTTATAATTAATCCTATTATCTTTTATCTCCTAGCCGCTGGAGGGATTCAACCATGGAGTTCATACCCAAGATTGCAAGGGTCACTTATAGAGTATTATTTAAGCAGTTTTCAATCACTTGACAATTTCATAGACTTTCTAACTTCATGGACTATTACATGGTTTCTCATTGTTTTATTAATTTTCACTGCTATTTATACAATTTGGCGTCAGATAACAAAAATTAACTCGATACAGAAACGCATCCCGAAGGAATTATCCATCCCAAAATACATATATTTACTCCTTTTAGCTACTGGATTAGGATTTCTTGCTTTTTTAGTTCGCATAAACTTCCCTTTAAACGAAACGCCGCTGGGATTGCCATTGGCTTATATGATTCAATATTTTATGATGTTTAGCGTAGGTATTATCGCTTATAAGTATGGTTGGTTCGAAAAAATGACTAGACATCATGTAAAAGTCTGGGCAATTACAATATTTGCGATAGTTGTGTTATTTTTTACCTATTTCTTTGTGATTGTTGGAGTTGATTCAGATTTTAGCTTATTTATGGGCGGTTTCAATTTGAATGCTCTTATATTTGCACTTGTAGATAATATCGCTTGTATGGGAATGATTTTTGTGTTAGTTAAGATTTTTTATGCAAAATTCAACAACCAAGGAAAAATACTAAAGAATTTAGCCGATAGCTCATATTTTATGTACCTCATTCATCCACTCGTCGTTATTCCTGTATCCCTTGGAATTGCATTTATACCCCTTTCTCCCATTATAAAATTAACCATTGTTTTACTTGTGTCAATCATCCTTTGCTATCTATTGAGTCATTTTGGTCTCGAAAAAATACATTTTAAAAAACGCTCAGGAGTTACTCAGAATAGTTAGGACATCTATGATAATTTAATAACAAGAAAAAGATATTTATTTCATAAATTCTTTAATAATTTAACTTAATATAGGGGACTTGGTGTAGCCCGGTGGCACAGCAGGCTCCAGATCCTACAAGCAAAAGCTGTCCTGTGGACACCTGTTAATCGGGGGTTCAAAATTAAGCTTGATATCCAAGCTTTTTGGATTTCCCTCAGTCCCCACATTTCTTTCAAGGTATACGATGAAATTATTACCAATAAATTAAAATGGATTAATTGGAGATGAGAGAATCAGCTTTTCAATCCCTTTTATTAATTTTTTTGAATTTTTAGTGATTTAATATTTTCGTGAAAGCCCGATTTCACGATCATTTTGATCATATTTTTAAATTAATCTACTCATTAGTAAACCGTAAGCATCTTCAACTAGTTCAGTAAATCTCGAAATGAATCGTGCTGCGGGAGCACCATCGACAATATCATGATCGAAGCTTACAGTAATACTTAAGAATTCATGGTTTTCTATTTTTTCATTAATTAGTACTGGTTTTTCACCAATGCCGCCTACTGTAATAACTAATGTGTGAAATCCAAGAGGGATTCCCCACCCTAATTTTTTCCCAAACATACCTATAGATGTTATCGAGACTGTTCCCGCCATTTTTTTTCGTAAATGAGGATTTCTTTTATACTTCCACCAGAATATATTTCTAATGAATTTTGGGACCTTGGAATATATTTTCATTTTCTTTTTCAAATCAGTAATTCCAATATCTTCAACTTGAGCATTCCTAATTTCATAATGAATTTCTTTAATAGATTTTTTATTAGCTGCACGAACAACATATGTCCATGGCATTTTTTTCCCCTCAATATCTCGCTCAATCATTGTATTCACGTCTACATCCTCAAAAATGATAAGTTTCTTTTTTCCCTTTCTGTATGCTTGTACAGTTTTGTTTTCGTTAACAGCTTGAGCAAGGCAGTTAATAATGAAACTTGTAAAGGATAATTTTTCTCCTGTTCTTTCCTTGAAATCTCCGATTTTTCTCCGAGCTTTATTAATATCAATCTCTAAGAGGCCATGTATGTTGTGTTGTTTTATTGCTTGTGAAATTAAATCAACAGCAGCTATTCTAACTCGCGGAAAGGATT
>JABXKB010000156.1 GCA_013375485.1 Promethearchaeota archaeon
ATCTTGGAGCCATTTAAAACTTCCTAAAATGTCTCTATAATAATTTTGATAAAATGTATCTAATACATGCTCAAAATTTCTTAAATGAAATTCAGCAATACTCTTCCTTTCTTGATGGTTTTCAAATCTCTTAATATCATTTTTAGCTCTTAATATCAGACTTTCCATATATTCTGAAAATCTCTGCTTCATATATTCATCTGCTAATTGTTCAGCTAATATTGGCGTAATATTAATTGTAATAGCTGTTTTTAGTCCACTCTCTTTTAATTCCCTTAAAATATTTAACAAGGGGATATATGTCTCATTCATAGCCTCCATGAGCCATTCTTCCCCAGCAGGCCAAGTTCCTGACTTTTTACACCAAGGGATATGACCATGTAAAACTAACCCAAAATATCCAAGAATCATTTTCAAGAAAATAAATGTTTTATTTATAATTTAGTCTTATATAACTATTATATTCTAATAAAATGTTGAAAAAGTGAATGAGTATAAAATTAAAAGCTATTACAAATCCTCCTACTTGGGAAGAATTATCTATTCGATTAAAAAAAGTTAGAACATTAATGAAAGAGCAAGATTTGGATTATTATATTTCATTTAATCCAGTAAATATCTATTATTTAACCAATTTTGCATTCTATGTCCATGAGCGTCCTTTTATCCTGATAATAGAAAAAAAAGGGCTTCCAAAAATGTTAATTCCAAGATTAGAGAAGGGTCACTTTGAATCAAGAGCTCGATGTGAACTCGAGTTTGTTATATACTATGAATTTCCAGCACGAAGTGGTGAGAATTGGTATGATCATTATCAAAAACAAATTAGATATGATGCCAAAGTGGGGATAGAATCTGAATTACCAATAGGTATTGTGAATAAAACCCCAGGAGAACCTATAGTTTCAGATATAATTGATGAAATTCGGATTGTTAAAACTGATTATGAGGTAGGACGAATCTATCACGCGTGCAGAGTAGTAAATAAAGGACATAAGGTATTACTTAAAAAATGTCGTCCAAGAGTTCTTGAGTTTGCCTTGTATAAAGAAGTTACTGATGCTATGACATCTAAAATAGTCCAAGACATACCAAATGCTAACTTTAGAGCCACAGAAACCACTGGAGCTGTTTGGCCGCCTTCAATATCACATGATCCTCACTTAATTCCCCATATTTTTACTCCTATGGAAGAAGGAGGTCCACATGTTTCAATTGTTTCTGCTCAAGTAGATGGATATGGTGTTGAGATCGAACGGTCCTTCTTTTTAGGTTATGTGCCCGAGAATGCTGTAAAACCCTTTAAAATAATGTTGGAAGCAAGAGCTCTAGCATATAATATGTTAAAGCCTGGTGCTCTCATGAGTAAAGTTGATAAAGCAGTAAGAGCTTTTATAACCGAAAAAGGATATGGCGATTATATTATTCACCGTACTGGCCATGGTCTTGGAATAACAGGTCATGAAGCACCTTTTTTAGCTGAAGGATATGATAGACCATTAGAAAAAAATATGGTTATCAGTGTCGAACCTGGTATTTATATTCCCGGTATAGGCGGATTTCGTCACTCAGACACTGTGCTGATCACTGAAGAAGGGTATCAAAAATTAACTAAAGCTCCCGAAACTCTTGAAGAAGTTACAATTCCAATTTAGTGGATCGTTAATTTAATTTATATGTTTTACTATTTTATTTAAGGGTTTCCTAGATGTAAGTCCAGGAATCTCTCCTTTAATATAACCAAACGGTAAAACAGTTAAAAGATGGTCATTCTCTCCTAAACCAATTATTTTTTTTGCTTTATCTCTGCTCATAGCCCCTATCCAACAAGTACCAATCCCTAAAGACCATGCCATTAACATCATATTTATTGAAACTAATGAAGTATCAATCAAATACCATTTAGGACTTGTTTTAATTTTAGCCACAATCGCAATTGCTACTGGAACTCCTTTTATAAAGTTGCCATAAATTGCACTTTTAGAGAGTTTATCCAAAATTTCCTTATTTTTTACAACGACAAACTCCCATGGTTGACGATTTGAGGCACTGGGAGCCCATCTACCTGCTTCCAATATCATTTCTATTTCATTTTCTGGTATTTGCTTTTCCTGAAACGATCTAATGCTTCGTCTTTCTTTTAAAAATTTTAAAAAAGTTTTTGGATCGATCATTTTTTAGTTTATATTATTTTTCTATAAAAAAATTAATCAAATTACTATTAAAAATACTTTTTTAATTTTCATTATTGTTTAAATTTAGTTCCGAAATATATAATTTAAAGAAACAATAATTCAATATTAATGCCTATATCCGATTTAAAATCTAAATATTCAAAGAAGGAGTTGAAGGTTGGTCCAAGAAGGAAGGGTTCTAATACTATTTCAAAGTATTATGAAGGTCATCATAAAGAGCCCCATGAGGATTTTCTATATGGTTTTTTGTGCTTGGTATATGATGGATTTACTAATATTGAGGATTTAAAATCCCAAATGAAAATTCTCTTTATATCTGCTACCAAACAAGTTATCATTGAAGACAATGATGTTGAAGAATATATTCAAAAAGCTAAACGGAAGCATTTGATTGAAATTAAGGAAAATAATACATTAGAACTTACAAAAACAGGTATAGAATTAGTAGAAATTAGTTATTACTGGAACTTACATACGTCATGTTAGTTGAGATTATTTTTTTCTAAAACTTCTGTAATGCTTGCATCTGCATTTTTTTTAATTATACTTTCTGTTTCTAAAATTTCGATTGGTCTACAGCTAAATTCCCAGGGTTTGTTGACGGAAGGTTTTGAAAATTTAACAGATTTGATAAAAATTCCTATTATTGTAGTGCTGGGATTAAAATTTAAAAAGGACAAACTTGCAAGTATAATGATTATTCTTATAATGATATTTACTGGTGTAACATTAATTTGGTCGGGTATTGAAAATTTACTTAGACAGGAGATCATAACCCCAACAGTTCAAGCATATATTATTGGATTTGTATCAATGGGTATGAACTCTGGTTTAATGTATCTTAAAGGAATAGTTGGACGATCTTCAGGGAATTTGTCAATTCTTAGTGATTCTAAAGACGCTGAATTAAACTTAAAACTTTCTATAGGAGTTTTAATAGGTTTAACATTTGCAATTTTTAAAATATATTTCGTCGATGCTCTTGTTGGAATTATTATAGCAGTGTTAGTTTTTAAGGAAGGAATTGAAATTTTATGGGAACTTGTAAAGAAAGAAGAAGAATTTGATATTACATCAATAAAAATTTATGCCGATAGTATATATGAAAATCGATTAACAGGATATATTTTAGGTAGTATTAGAAGAGAAAATCTTACACGTAAAAGACTTATTGAAAATTTTACTTACGGCCTTAAGCATGGAAGAATGTATTATGAAGGATTTGCTGATTTCTTCTACAAGGAATTAGGATCTGAAATTGCTGAAAAGCATTTGGATAAATTAATTGAGGGGGGATATATCGAACTTTTAGATAAACAGCTTTTCATAACTCAAAAAGGCTTACAAGCATTTTATCGTGCTAAAGTAAAAGAATTTAAACAAAGATCAAATAAAATTGATGCAGGAGGCCATCAGGTATATAAAAGTCTGTACTGTATTATTTTTATTGTTCTACTTATATTAATAATTGTTTTTGCACCTCAAATTAACTCTTGGTTTGCCAGTCTTTAATTGATTCAATCAATCTTGATTGAAATAATCTGACTCTAGATTTGGATATATTTTCTTTTTTCTTCCTTCTTTTCTAAATTTAATAAGTCCCAAGTCAATTAATTTATCTAAATGGTACTGAATAGTTTTATGATCTACCTTAAAGTTTTTAGTAATTATGTTATTCCATATTCCCGGTTTTTTCTCAATCATTTCTAATATCTTCAAAGTTAATTTACTCTTTTGTAATTTTAAATCTACATTAGATATAGGGTTTTTTTGATAATATGGAAAATAAGCTATAAAATTTCCTATACGTTTTTTCCCAATCACTTTATAAGTAATCAAAATATCAAGATGCCAAACCAAATTACCTGCTGCTAACCCAGTTTTTCGTAATAGTTCATTGAAATGAATTCCAGGTTCATTTAAGATTAAATCTATAATTTTATTTCGGTTTTCATTCTCCAATACATCATCTAGAGATAATCGATGAGCCCCTTTCTCAATTGGTATTGTTCTTGTTCTTAGATATTGAAAATAATCCTTTTTTGAGATTAGAACTACTAATGCTATAATCCCTACTGCTGTTATTAAAACAGTAATTATTAACCAAGTCCAATCTTTTTGGATGGCTTCCACTTCAAATATAGTAACATAATAATCAGTATCTTGTTGAATAGTCGTAATTGAACTCTCTATATATTTTTCAAAGTTAGATACATTAATTTTCTCTTCTGTTTCTAATAATTCCCATGACTCCTGGTTTATTTCAAATATAGCTAATGAATATAAAGCATTTGGATTAAGACCATAATCTTGAACTTTTCTATATCTAATAGTTAATTTAGCAATTGAGACATTTGTTCTTATCCTAAAAATACAATTATAACCAAATTGAAATCGGGAATTACTTTTCTGTGGCTTTTGTGGTGATTGAGTAATACCAAAATTCTGTAAATTCGATTTTGTTGAGATATTTAATGAAATTGGGATACTATTATTTATTATAAAATAGGTTTGGCGGTAGTAAATATTGTTTTCATACTCAATATAAAGATCGATATATACATCCGTTGAGATTTCGAATGTGTTATTATTCATGAAATCATAAGAAACTCTTTCTTTTGGGTTAATTGAATCTTGAATCCCATTACCGGAGATTTTTTCTTTTCTTGCTTTACCAATAGCAAACAATAAATTGTATTCAAGAAAAAATAGTAATAGAACTAGTATAATACTATAAATATACTTTTTTCTTCTTAATTTAGTTATAATCAAATTTTTTCATTCTATTGTTATAATTAATATATAAAATTCTAAAAAAAAAAAAATTTTTGAATAGTTTTACTTTCTTTTCTTAAGATATACTACTAAAACAACCGCAATAACAGATATTCCAATAATTAATTCTACGCCTAGAAAAGCCGAAATTGAATCATCATCAGTTTCAGGTATAAGTATTGTCCAATAAGAGAAGTGGTTTGTTTCACAAACTAAATTACCCTCTACTTCTGTGGTTTGAACAGGTACCCATTCCTGATCGGTTGGATCCCAGTAAACCCAGGTTCCGCCTTGATTTCCTTTATTCGATTTAATCTTAAGTTTTGCTTGAATTTGTTCTTGGTCTGATTTATTAGTTTGAATCTGAATGCAAAACCCTTCTTGATATGATAGATTCTGATTTCGATTTCTAACACGATATGTATTACCTAATTGTAATCCTAGTTGCGCCTCCTCTCGTGTACAAGTCATATTCATTTGAAGATCTCCGTCGGCTACAATTTCAGTTTCAAATTCTTTACCTCCAATTGATAGAGCGTCACAGTCGATATACCCTTCAATTGTTACATTTGCTTGAATTGTTAATTGAGTTTTGTTTTGGAATTGATATGATGTTTTATTATGTGCTTCTATCCGATATGGATATATACCTGATTGATTTACTGGAATAGGCGGATCTAGAGCTGCTAATACAGTATTAACGTTGAATAATGTAAATAAGATTGCGAAAGTAAAAATTCCAATGAGAATTTTATTAATTTTTTTCATTCTTATTTTCACACCTAAATTGGTTTAAGTTAATAAACGTGTTCAATATAAAAAGTATTGAGGAATAAAATTTCCCAATTAAATTAATAAGATTTAACATAACTCGCTTAAGGGCGTAGACAATTAGGTAATTTATTTTTAAACCTACTTTAGATTTCAAATACCCTCAATTATATAGATTTCATTGAACCTTAAATTTTAATATCAGAATTTTGAAAATATTATTAAACATTTTCAGATTAAAATATTAATAAGGAATTCATCTTAAATTTATTTTAATTTGAATTTTACAAAAATATTTATTATGACGATGGAGATAAATTTATGTCGTTAAAGAATTTCACTAAAGAAATATTCACGCGATATGGTTTTACCGAGGATCATATCAATATCTATTTAGTGTTTTTAAGAGTTCCTAGAGCAACTACTTCTGAAGTATATATGACTCTTGCTGAGGAGCATGAAGATTTAACATATGAAACTGTATTAGAAATTACTAATTGGTTAGTTGAGAAAGGTTTTCTTAAGAGGATTGAGGGAATTATTGAGAGATATATTCCTCTTCAGCCATATTTTGAACTATTTACAAATGAATCAGAAAACTTTAGAAATGAAATTGCGAGAATTAAAGATACAATCTTAACTGATCAATCAGATCGTTTTGAAAAACTTGAAGCAATTCAAGATAAAAGCATTGGTGAGGTAGAAAATGCGGTCGATACTCAAATCACTGCATTTTTTGAAGATTCTGATTCAAAAAATAGTATTAAAAAAAACCAGATTGATAGTGCTACTAATCGGTTTACTGAGACTTCCAAAGCATTAGAAACTAATATACATAGTATAATGGACAATTTAGACTCAAATCTAAAAAATATTTCAGAAACAAGTGTTAGTAGAAACGAAGCAGAAGTTACCAAAACAAAGAACGATCTAACTTCGTTAATTTCAAAATTATTACTTGATTTTTCTACCAGAGTTGAAAATCTGGAAAAAGAATTGAAGATGGAGCTGGATGAACACGTTGAAAGACATAAAAATACAGCAAACCAACTTAAACCTAAAATGGAACAAATTCTTGAGAAATATTTAGAACGTATGGATAAAGTAATTGCTGATTTAAAAGCTAAAATTTCAAATTTACTAAAAGAGCACTCTAATCATGTCAAGAATACTACAGATACTTTGCAGGTAAACTTAAAAGCAACTGTTGATGAGAGGCATAGAACATTAACAGATCAAACAAATGATTTTAAAAGCATGTCCTTAACCTTAATCGATAACTTACTTGAACATGCAAATAGATTTACTGATTTTACTGATGATATGGGGAAAAAAGGATTTTTCTGGATGGGTAAAAAGAAAAAATATAAAGCGAGACATAAAACAACAATTGAAAATATTTTAACATACACGGAACCAATGAAACCAGATTTTATTAAAACATGCGATGATTATATCGCAAATACACGAGGAACCACAGATCAAATTAAATCTGATGTAACAGATATAATGGTAAAAGAAAATGATGGACTTGCTATAGAAACTAATGATCTTGATTACAGGGCTCAGGAAACTGTTGATGCACAATTACAGACCCTAGCCACTGATCTATCTGGAGAAGTTGATGATACTTTACAAAGTGGAGTAAAAGATTGTTCTGATACTAATATAAAACTAAAAGATTCCCTAGAAAACTCGCTTAAAACACATCATAGGCAATATGATGATGCAATAAACACTCATAAAGAAAATTCATTAAAACATTATACAGATTTTGACCTTGAGATTAAGAGAATAAGTGCCGATTGGACGAGAGATGTTGATATGAATTTTGCTGACAGTAAACGAGATTTTTCAGATAAAATTGATGGTGAAATTAGATTATGGGATACTGAGGCTAAAGGCATGAACACAAATTTAAGCGATATGCTTATCGATCACAAATCCAAATATGAACAAAACGCAAAAACACTTCAAAATAGTTTGTCAAATACCACAAGAGATACTATTCAAAATGTAAAGGATGCAATTGCAGATTTCACTCTACAGTTTATGAATTCCATCGATGATGCCACAGAATTAGGTGAAAACAATGAAGGAAAATTAAATGATATTCATAATGCCTCTAGTTCGATTCCAGAAATTGCTAAGGTAACAACCTGGCCTGTAGTTGGAAAAGATGCTATGGTTGCTGCCATTAAAGATGCAATTTATCGTGTAAAATCATCAATTATAATCGTTACTCCATATGTCGTCCCTGATATATTACAAGTCGTCTCTGAATATGCTTTCCAGAAAAAAGCAGTTAGATTTATGCTAACCAGCCACTGGGACTTACAAAAATACAGTGGAATTATAGGAAAAATGAAACAACTTGGTAATATCCAATTTCGTCAATTACAAACTTCTGGAGAATTTTTCGCAGTAACTCGGGATGCTGAGGAAGTAATTTTAGCTCCAGCAACAGAAAAAGAAGCAGAAATGATTGCAGTTGTTTCTAATCAAGAAGGTTACTCACGTTTGTACTCTCAATTTATCGGTCCTATTTTCCAGGCGAATTCACGGCCGATAAAGTAAAATTAATTTTTTTCTTCTATTTTTTATTTATTAAATAAGAAACTTTAAATTAAAATTTGATAAATCAATTAAGTCTTGAACTAGAATGGATATTGCAATAATCAACACATTAATAATTACATTTGAAGGAAAGGGATTGGGTATAATTAAAGCTGGAGGATTAGGATTTGAGGATGGGAAAATTTCTTATGTAGGTAAAATGTCTGAATTTGAATATAAGAATGCAGATTTAATTATAGATGGTAATAATAAACATGCTACTCTACCGGGATTAATTAATGCTCATATCCATTCGCCCTTAACAATATGTCGTGGTGTGGTCCATGATATTCCTGAGGGGGAGTATATGTTTAAGGGTTTAAGCCCTTTTATAAATCAATTAAGAAGTGAAGATTCTGTATTAGGAACAAAACTAACTGTGATTGAGGGGATAAGGTCTGGGACAACTACATTTGCAGAGTATGAAGGGAATGTAAGAAATTTAGTAGAGAAAGTATATCTACCATATAATATCCGAGTTGTAGCAACTGAGACAATTAATGAGAGAGTTCACGTAAATATTCATAAACCAAGTGAACTTTATGAGTTTAATAGAAGTAAAGGAGAAGAATCACTTAAACGAGCTAATGAATTATTCAAGAAATTTAAAAATAATGACTTAGTGACTCCTATGTATGGACCGCAGGCTTTAGATATGCTTACTATGGATTTTCTTAAGGAAATTAAACAACAAGCTATTAGCAATGAATCTAAAACTTATATGCATATTGCTCAAGGAGCGAGAGAACGTCAACAAATTACTAAAAGATATGGAAAAGATATGACCGCTGTGAAATTACTTAAAGCAAATGACCTTTTAGACACAACTCTAATAGCCGCTCACATTCACGATACGACTACAGAAGAGAGAAATTTAATGGTAAAAAATAATGTAAAAATGGTTGGATGTCCCTCAGCAATATCTAAAGTAGATGGAATTGCTCCTCCTTTAGGTGATTATATTCGACTCGGAGGTTTAGCGGGTATTGGTACCGATGAAGCACCCGGTTCTGGTCATCACAATTTATTCCATGAAATAAAATTAGCAAGTATTTTCGCAAAAATTGCATTTCAAGATCCAACTATTTTACCTCCTTGGGAGTCATTGAAATTAGCAACTATAAGTGGAGCTGAAGTACTTGGAATTGAAGATCAAATTGGTAGTCTCAAAATTGGAAAGAGGGCAGATGTTATAACAATAGATTTGCACCAACCTCATTTAATTCCAATAATTAATACTCCATTTCACAATATTTTAGCAAATTTAGTTTATTCTAGTAAAGGGAATGAGATTGACAACGTAATTATTCATGGTAAACCTATTCTATTAAATAATGAGTTTGTAGAAATTGATGAAACCTCGATAATAAACGAAGTAAATAATCGTGCTCAAGAGATATGTGAAAATGCATCAGAAGATTGGGAAAAATCAAATTCTAAAATGGTGGAGTATCATAAATCTGGTTTTATATAAAAATGAATTACATTTATTTCATAGGTAGTTTCAATTAAATTTATAAAAGTCCATTTCTTAACTACTTTAGTAAACATTTATGTGAGTTTATTGTGGAGATCCAGCCAGATAATAAAACATTCCTTTTAACTAAAAAATCAGAATATTTAGACGTTCTTCTGTTACCAGCTTTTTTTACAAAAAAGTTAAAATATAAATTTATCTTAAAAAACTATTATGAAGATTATTCCTCCATTAGATAAATTCTCGATTAAAGAATGGTGCATGCTAATAAGCAGCATCTTTAGTATATTTCTTTTATTGCAATATCATTTCCTTTTTGAATTCATAATCCTCATGAAAAGAGAACTTCCTTATGTTCATATTATTTACCATTTAATTGGGATACCTATTGGAACTGTATTTGCTTTAAAACTAATTTATAAAAAATTGAATCATTTTGCAAGTTACCTCATTTCCAATGCTAGCGTAGTCATCTTTTTTATTTGTCTTATAATAATTGATCAACCATGGTTCGTGCCAATAGGATTATTAGGAGCAGGTTTTAGTATTGGAATAGTACTTGGTTTATTATATAAGCATTTTTATCCAATATTTAAAGAAACAAGATTCGCAGCACGATATTTTAGTACAGCTTTCATTTTCGTTGGCTTTCTTATTATGATTGAAGCTATGATTGATATCAACAAAAATCCTTTATTAGGAATAATTTATTTCATTTTAGTGTATATTTCAATCTTCATATTTGCTATGTTGGGTAAGGGAGCTATAATTAAATTACCGATTCAAGAATCTCTGAATATTTCTTTATATATTAAAGAAAGGAAAGACCTACCTAAGATAGGTTTCGCTTTTTTTGCTGGTTTTTTATGGGTTAATATCTATTATGTTACAATTCTATTCTTAGAAAAAAATGGTTTGGATGCAAAGTTAAGCATCTATGTAATTGTTTTTTGTATTTCGATAATGATATCTTCCTTTCCTGGAGGATTAATAGCAGATATGATAGGAAGGCGAATATCTGTTTTAATTGGGTTAATATTTCAAGCGATTGCATTTTTAATTCTCTCATTT
>JABXKB010000157.1 GCA_013375485.1 Promethearchaeota archaeon
GATTTTAAAATATGTAATGCTTTTGATACATTGAACAAAACAAGTTCTATTGATGTTCCATGTTTAATCATATGCGGTAAATCTGATGAGATGACACCAGTAAAATATTCACAATTTTTTCATGAAAAATTAATAAACTCAAAACTATGTATAATCAAGAAAGCTGGTCATAATGTTATGCTAGAAAAACCTAAAGATGTAAATCAAGCAATTGAATTCTTCATTTCTTTAATCAGATAAAGCAACTACTAATAACTTCACTAATACACTATAATATTGATTAATTTTTTCGTAACCCTTCCTCTATTTAATGCAGAGAATAGAAAATTTATCTAAGCTTTGATATATAATAATTAAATTTTAATTAAATTTGGAAATTAATAGAAATAGAAAAATTACCCATTTATTGATTTTTAAAAATGCGTCAGTATACATATGGTCCATTTCAATCCAGACGTTTAGGACTTTCTTTAGGTGTTAATGTATTAGCACATTATAAGTTATGCACATATAATTGTGTATACTGTGAAATTGGTTTAACAAAAAAAGACAATTTAGTTTCTCCTAACTATCGAATACAATTACCACCATCACCTAATTTTAGAAAAGAATTGTTCTCTATTTTAAACTTTGTACCACATTTGAACTCAATCACTTTTGGTTATAACGGAGAGCCAACTCTAAATGAAAATTTATTGGATTTTCTCAATATTGCTACAGAGGTAAGAAATAAATTAAATTGGACTAATGAAAAACCGAAACTTACTTTGTTTACTAACTCTAGTACCCTCCATTTTGAAGAAATAAGAGAAAGAGTTAAAAAATTTGAGTTAATTTTAGCAAAGTTAGATGGGGGGAATTCTGATGATTTTAAGAGATCAAATCGCCCACATCATGAAGTAACTACCTTTGAAACAATGGTCAATTCATTAGTGAAATTGAAACAAGAAATGCCAGAAAATAATAAATTAGCTATTCAGATTTTAATTTATAATTCTTACAAAGAGGATTTCATACCAAATAACAATTTTAAAAATATTCTAGATGTTGCTCAAGCATTAAAAAAAATAAAACCTGATATAATACAAATTTATTCAACAGCAAGAATTCCCGCAGAATATTTTGTTTTCTCAATAGATGATGAAAGAAAAAGGGAAATCGCCTCTATCTTTAAGGAGTTAATCAACGATGATAATATTGATATAAATATTTATTAAATCATAGAAAAACTTTTATTTCTAAAATAATATTTTGAAGTATTCGAAATCTTTATTTTATTCAGAGGTTAAGGATAACACAGAAAATTTGAATGTGAGATAAAAGTGGATGAAAAATTCATTGTTGGCGTAGATATTGGAGGTACTTGGGTTCGAGTTGCTATTTGTACAGCAGATTTAAATGAAAAAAATATTAAAAAAAGAATTACAGCAACATTGAAGGAAAATGAATATTCAATTAGTAAAACAGTATGCGAAATTTTATCCGAATTATTGTCTGAAAATGATATTAAACAAGATCAGATCTTAGGAATAGGGATTGCTACCGCAGGTCCTTTAAATATAATAAAAGGAGAAGTTTTTAATAATGCCAATCTTGGATTTAGAGTAATTCCTCTAAAAAAACCTATTAAAGAGATATTTCCTGAAATTCCAATGTATTTTATTAATGACGGAATTGCGGGTGTTTTAGGCGTACATTTCTTTGAGGCGGAGGATAATGAAAAAGACAATTTGGTATATATATCAATGTCTACTGGAATAGGTGGTGGAGTTATTTGTAATGGTCATCTATTACTAGGAAAAGAAGGGAATGCTGCCGAAATTGGACATGCCTTAGTTGAACCAAAAAGTATAGCTAAATGTAATTGTGGAGCATATGGTTGTTGGGAAGCTTATAGTTCTGGAACCGGAGTACGAAATAGAGCTTTAGATGCCTTAAACGAAGGGGAGTTGAATGCTGAGCTATTAATGCAAATTGTCGATAATGCCAAATCTCATATCACAGCAAAAGAAGTTTTTCAGGCAGCACAAAATGGAGATCAATTATCTAAAAAAATTATAGATGATTGTGTTTTTTATACAAAAGTGGGCATTGGTTTAGTCAATAGTTACTATGATTGTACTTCAATTTATTTTGGAGGAGCAATGATGAAAGATAATCAGCAAATCATTCCTCCATTAATTGAACAATTTGAAAAAGATCCTATTCGATTTACTGTTAATCATCCCCCAAAAATAAAATTGACAGAATATAAAGATGAGATTGGATTAAGGGGCGCTTTAGCTCTGGTAAAATACAAAATAGAAAACCATAAAATAATATCTTGAAAAAAATTAAAGAATTGAGATGGGAGAAAGTAATTTAATTTTTACATTAAGTGGTATTAGAGGATTAGCTGATAAGGATCTAAATTTCGATACTGTTAAAAAAATAGCCATTGCTTATGGCTTATGGGTTGATGACCCAGATAAAAAAGTTGTAATAGGGAGAGATACAAGACCAAGCGGAATTATTATTGAACGAGCTATGATTGAAGGATTAATTATGTCAGGATTTAAAGTATTAAATCTTGGTATATGCCCTACACCCGTAATAATTCATACTAAAAATAAATTAAATATACCTTGTGGTATTATTATTACGGGATCTCATAATCCTCAACAATGGAATGGATTAAAACTATTATCTACAAAAACATTTCTAAATAGAGATGATTTAGAAATAATTTCAATCTATTTAGAGAACATTGATTTAAATTCCTACAATACTCTTCATCTAGCTTCAGAACAAAATATTGAAAATATGAATCCAATTACAGACTATATTCAAGATTTATTGGGTTATATCGATCATTTAAAGATTAAAGAAAAGAATAATCTTAAAGTAGTTTTTGATTCTGGAGCGGGAGCGGGAAAACTTGTCACTCCATATATATTAAGTGAATTGGGGTGTGATATAAAAGTAATCAATAATAATTTGCTTATAAATAAACAGTTTCCAAGAGAAATTGAACCCATTAAAGAAAATCTCAAAGATTTAATAATGGAAGTGTGGCAAGGGAAGTATGACGTTGGGTTCGCTCATGATACTGATGCTGATAGATTGGCGATTATCGGAGATAATGGAGTATGTTATCCCGAAGATATTGGATTAGCACTAATTACACAATACTATTTAAAAAATCAGCAAGATAAGGATAAAGAGATATATTTTGTAACAAATTTAGCGTCTTCTTTGAGGTTTGAAGCGATAGCAGAAAAATATAATGCCTATGTTATTAGAACTCCTGTAGGAGAACGATTTTTAACAGAAGAAATGGAAAAATTAATATCGAATTCCTCAAAGAATCGATTAGTTTTTGGTGGCGAAGGATCATGCGGAGGTTTTATGTTTCCATATTTCAATAAAACGAGAGATGGGATTTTTGCAGCTGCAAAAATAGTTGAAATTTTAGTAAAAACAGGAAAAAGTATATCAAAATTGGTAGATGATTTGCCTAAATATTATTCCCATCGAATAAAAATTACTATTAAAAATATAGATACTAAATCACTTATTACAAAACTAAAAACTGAATTGATAAAAGAAGGAGAAAAAGTAGAACAAATACATAATGATCTTAGATTTGGTCATGGAAAAGATTGGTTTGTTCTCATTCATCCCTCAAATACAGAGCCCGTAATTAGAATTATAAGTGAAGCAAAAAGGGAATCGTTAACTAGAGTGTATTGTGAAGCAACAGCTGAGCTAGTGAAATTAGTGATCGATAGAATGTAATGCGATTTTGGTTTTTTAAAGAAAATTAAAAACAGAGAACAGAGCTACTGTAATAAGTACTATTAATATGATAGCAAGCCTTATAAGAGCAATCCTTTACCTTCTTGTAGGATTGAACTTTTTTTTTTTAACAAATAGTATAAGCTATTCAATTAGTTCATCTAATACTTTTTTTGCCAATTTTTCACCTATTATTTGTGATATTTCTTCTAGAGTAGATTTCCGTATGTTATCTACACTTCCAAAGTGATTCAATAATTTATTTCTGGTAACTGGTCCAATTCCTTCAATATCATCTAATATTGAACCCGTAATACGTTTTTTCCTTTGTTTTTTCTGAAGTTTAACAGCAAACCGATGAGCCTCATCCCTAACTCTTTGAAATAATTTCAAAACCGAAGAACTTTTGGGTAGAATAATTGGGTTTTTCTTAGATGGTAAATATATTTCTTCATATTTTTTAGCTAATCCAATAATTGGGATGTTAAGCCCTAATTCTTCTAGAATTGAGACTCCAGCATTTAATTGCCCTTTTCCCCCATCAACTAATATTAAATCCGGTAATTCTAAATTTCTTTCTAAAAGCATGTTGTATCGTCTTTTTAAAACTTCTTTCATCATCGCAACGTCATCAGGTGTTGATTTAGATCGAATTTTAAAATGCCGATAATACTTATTATAAGGCTTTCCTTCAAGAAAGTAAACCATAGAGCCTGTTGCATCTTTACCATCTATATTGGAGATATCAAAACCCTCAATAATTCTCGGTAATTTAGGTAAATCCAAAACTTCTTTTGTTTCTTCAAGAATTTTCTCTCTAAATTCTTGATCATTCATCTTGATTTCTTCCATTTGTATTTGCTGCTCAATCATTACTTTTGCGTTTTTATTCGCTATTCGCAGCAAACTTATTTCATTCTCGTTTCTTAAAGTTCTGATTTGCATATCTTCTTTAATATCTTTTAAAAAAGCTGATAGGATTCTAAATCTATCATTTATCTCAGGTATAACAATAATATCTGGTAATTGAGATTTGAAATTTTGATAATATTGTTCTAAAATTGAATTCATAATCTCTTTCTTTTGAATTAACTTCTCCCGTAAATCAAAGGTAAATGAACTTTTATTCAAAATTCTACTTTCTCTTATATGAATAATGACCATCGCCATATATTTTTCAGTACTATAAAAACCAATGATATCCTTATTGGCTTCATGGTTCATTAATACGTGTTGTCGATCAGTAGCATGATCTATATCTTCCAATTTATCCCTCCAGAAAGTTGCGGATTCAAAATCCTGGTTTTTAGATGCAAGATACATTTTTTCTGATAATTGATTTTTCAACCCATCAGTTTCTCCTTTTAACAATAATTCAATTTTCTTAATATTTTCACGATATTCTTCTTTAGTAATTGTGGTAATACATGGCCCAGGACAAAGCTTTAATTGATGATACAAACAGGCTCTCTTTCTTTTTTTAATAGGCTTTTTACATGAACAATAAGGGAAGATTTTTCTTAGATCTCTAAGTATTCTTATAATTTCTTTTTTATTTGTATAGGGTCCTAAAAATATATTATCTTTAGAATACTTTTCTGGATTTCTAAGTACACGGATCCTTGGAAAATCTTCAGAGTAAAAAAATGCAACCCAAGGATACGTCTTAGAATCCCTCATGCTTACATTAAATCGAGGGAGATGTTTTTTAATTTGAATATTTTCTAAAATTAAAGCTTCTTTCTCATTTTCAGTTACAATGTATTGAATAGAATGTATCAGCTTTACTAGTTCTTTAATTTTTTCTTCATAAAATGGATCTGCATAACTCGTTTTTAAGAAATATTGATTGACTCTCTTCTTGAGATTTATCGCTTTTCCTATGTAAATAATTGAACCTTTTTTATCAGCAAATAAATAAACTCCTGGTTCATTTGGTAAACTTTTTCGTTGTAAGTCTAAATCCTTCATAAATATAAAATTTTGATGAGAATTGTTATATGATAGTTTTATCAATTTTATATTTCTATTATTATAAGAATAATTCAAATATTAAAAATCAAAGAGAGTAAATGTTATTTACGATTATTATATATTAGAAAATATCTGAATTTCTGAAATATAAAAAAATTTGCGTTAAATATGGTAAATATTAGAATTTGTCCAAAATGTAAAAAACCAACACTCAAAACTGCCACAAATATTAGTGGTGGGTTAGCCCCAAATTTATATGAGTGTAGAGATAAAAAATGTGGTTATATTGGTGGATTTTATGTTGAAGTTGATTCTGAGGATTATAAACTAGATCAAGAGGAGTTCTCAGAGGAATAACTTAATTTGATTAAATATTAGAATTTAGAAATACACGCTAAGTTTATCTATAGAAAATAATAAGATCAGTGAAAGTGTTATGAAACAATTATTAGAAGATGCTCAAAAGATTAAATCCTTAGAGATTCAAGGAGCCAGTAATGTTGCTATTAGTGCTATTGACTTTTTAAGTAATTATGCGAAAAGATTGAAATGTGAGAATATTGAGGCTTGTTTTAAGAAACTGTATGAAGCACAAGTTATATTAATAGACACAAGACCAACAGAACCGGCTATGAAAAATGGTTTGAAGTTTATAATGAATAAATTAGAACAAGAAAAAGAAAGTATAATTAATGAATATATATCTGATATTATTGAAAAATATAAGAATCTATATTGTGATATGCTTCAAAACTCGAAAAAAAGAATTGCTGAAATAGGTTCTAGACGTATTCCTTCTTCCAGTCAAAAATTTAACGTGATGACTCATTGTCATTCAAGTCTAGTTACTGGTATTCTTTTAGCAGCGAAAAAACAAGGTAAAAATTTTAAAGTAATTAATACCGAAACACAGCCACGATTACAAGGGAGGAAAACTGCGATTAGATTGCTGAAAGCAGGTATAAGAGTCATCCATGTTGTTGATAGTGCTATGAGATGGGCTGTGAGACATTATCAAGTTGACCTGATTTTAATTGGTGCAGATAGTATAACTTCTGAAGGAACTATTATCAATAAAATTGGATCGCGATTATTGGCATTGGTTGCTCATGAAGAGCATGTTCCTTTCTATGTTGCATCTCCTTTATTAAAGTATAATCCAGAAACTAATCTTGGTTTATTGGAAACTATTGAAATGAGAGATCCTCAAGAAATATGGGAAAACCCTCCAATGGGAATCAAAATTTTAAATCCAGCATTTGAAACTGTAAGTAGAAGATATATAGATGGTTTAATCACTGAAGCGGGTATATTTGCTTCGAGCCATGTACCTAACTATTTTGCTAAAACATATCCAGAAATGGTTTAACTATTATTAGACTAATTCTTCCCCCATTTTTCTATAGCTTTCGTTAATTCAATGTTTTTTACCGCATATTCCTTCAACGTTGAACCACTTAGAACAGCTTCAATTGCTTGTCTAATAGCGTTTGCACCCGCTCTTGTTCCATCAGGATGTCCATGACATCCGCCTCCAAACTGATAAACCATATCTATTCCTAAAATTTCTATGAGATCCGGAATATGGAGTGGACTTAGACCACCGGATGCTACAGGTAAAGTTGGTTTAATATCTCCCCAATTTTGTTTAAGCATAGTAATATTGTTGTCAGCAACTTTTTGAGTAGTAAGCACTTTATTACATTCTAAAACTTCTCTTTTTCCACCTTCCATTTTTCCTACAACTGTTCCAGTGTGAAGTTGATCCATGCCAATTAATCTCATTATTTTAGATAGGGCTAGCATTGTCATTCCATGCTTTTTATTTCGAGTTAAAGCAGCATGCATAGCTCTATGAGCGTGAATAACTATGTTTTTATCATCTAAATAATCTCTAATTTCTTGTAAAGCCGAAAATCCTACTGTAAGAATATCAACCATTACATATTCTCCACCATTTTCAATAACATAATCTGCACGTTTTTTCATAATACTAACAGGCGCTGTTATATTTGGCATGTAAAACTTCTTTTCACCAGTTTGATTTTCTGATTTATCCCGGATTTTTAAAGTTTCCTTGATTCTTTTTTCGAACTTGTTAAAAGTCATACTTGTAAGATTTTCATCATCTTTAACTATATCTAATCCACCAATCCAAGCATCTCCACATACTTTTGCATGTTCAATTTCGTTTAATCCTACTTTGGGTTTTACAATTGTACCAAGAAGAGGTCTATCCCTTACTCCAGTTAATTTTCTAATTCCTTCAATTCCAAATTTTGGTCCATTATAAGCCTTGACAATGTCTTTAGGAAAGCTTACATCTAGTAATCTTAATGATTTTAATACTTTCATTCCATAAATATTTCCCGCAACAGCGCTTAAAATTTGGGGTAAATTGTTTATCTCAAAAAGGTCTTTGGTGTAAGCGATCTTTACAATATTATTTTCTTGGTTAATATAGAATGTTGAAGGTTTAAGCTTTTTAGCAATTTCTGCGGATAAAGTTGCTATTTCAGTCCACGTGCCTATTGAACTTTCTTTTGCAATTTCTTCAGAAGCATGTTCTAAATTTCTACATTCTGGGGAAATTTCTACGTAATACATCGCTATTAAATCATGTTCGCTTGGTTCATAGTCCAAATTTACGTAATCCACCAAATTGAATCACCAATCATCTTATAAATTTTAAATTTTAAATAATACACAGGAATATTATCAAATGAAATTCAAATAATGATTTATAATATTAAAATCATAAAAAATTAATAATATTTTTAATTACTTTATATATTGATGATACTATGAGTGAAATAAAATCTTTTACTATCAATGTTAAGGATTTAAGTTTTAAAAGTGAGCAACATGTTCTTGATTTAATTAGATTCTTATCTGAAGCATTACCTCAGATAACACTTGATCGAAAGGGAAATGAGGTTAACGTTGATATGCCAAGTAAATTATCAAAAAGAGCTTTGAGACTTAGGATTAAAAAATTTTTATATAAAAAAGGATTATCGAATGATTTCAGACCAATTTCTTATAAAACTACTGAAGTTGAAGGATATACCGTAAAAGAAAAGAAAATTATTGAGTTAAGTTATTATTAATTCTTATTCTCTCTCGAAAATAATTATATAATTTAAAAAATTTAATTAAATGTGTCTTTAGAAGATACTGATTTTAATATTTCTATTAAATCTGTAGACGACATATTACGCTGTCTAAGTTTAGCAAGTTTATTAGAATTAGCGGGTTGGCCTAAACCGGGAAATGTACACCGCACAAAAAATTTTGAAAAAACTAGATTTGAACACTTCTTAGCTGGAGTTGTAGTAATTCAACCCACTTTTCGAGAATTTTGTGAAAATATATATCAACTTTCATTCAGAAATGAAAATGAGTTTTGTCAAATAGAATTAGGTTATTTTTATAAGAGAGCTACTGAAGAAATGATGAAATGGCAAGAGGGAGGGAACGTTTTATTAGGGCATATATTAATTTTAGCACCTCTGGCAGCAGCTGCCACAATTTGTTTAAAAACTAGAAAAAATAAGATTAATGACTTAAAATATTACATTGATAAAGTTATTGAAAATTCTTCTGTAAATGATACTGTAAAATTATATGAAGCGATTCGGCTATCTAATCCTGGGGGTTTAGGAGTCATCGAAAAATATGATATTAATGATGAAAATTCAGTTGATGATATATTTAAGGATAATATAAATTTAAAAAAAATATTTGAGTTTTCGAAAGAATATGATTTAATTAGCTTAGAATATTCTACTGGTTTTAATATAATTCTAAATGAAGGTTTACCATATTTTGTTAACTTATTCAATCAATATAAAGATATAAACATCGCTACGGTTAATACTTATCTAAAATTGTTATCTTTATATCCAGATACATTAGTCATAAGAAAATCTGGATTAGATTCTGCGGCGGCAATCTCCAAAAGGGCATCTAAGATCTTAGAATATGGAGGTATTTCATCTAAAAAAGGCTTAAAATTGGCATTAGATTTAGATGAAGAACTCCAAGAGAAAAGGGGAAAATTAAATCCTGGAACAACAGCTGATCTCATTTCTGGTGTGATATTTTGCGCTTTACTTTTTGGTTTAAGATTTTAAATTCAAAAAAATTATTTGATAGAAATTATTTATTATTTTTAAGAGGTTAAAATTAATAATTCTTGTCTAGGTTTGATAGATTATGGAATTCTGTGATGAATGCGGAGGAATGATGTTGCCTTCAAATTTTAATGGAAAAAAGGTATTCAAGTGTAAGTGTGGTGCAACTAAACCATTTACAGAAGAAAAATCTGAAGCTTATAAAGTTACTACTAAAATTGAACATTCTATTAGAAATGAAGTCACAAATCTAGCTGAAGTTATGGACTGGAAAGAAGAGAATTTACGAAGTAGTATTAAAGATTTTAAATGTCCTCGATGTGGATATACTAAGGCACATTTAGAAACAAGACAGACGCGTAGAGCTGATGAAGGAATGACACATTTTATAACATGTTTAAAGTGCGGGAAAATGAAGAAAATTGGTAGTTGAATTAAATCAGTAGTTTTTTTATTATTTCCTCTTTATCTCCATTTTTTTTAAGAGTGATTTTAATTGCCTTATCTCTACTTCTTGAACCAGATATTATTTTAATTTGATTTGAAGATATATTTAGCTTATTTTTTATAAAACTGAGTAATTCAATATTTGCTTTATTTTGAACAGGTTTTGATTTGAGAAATATTG
The DNA here is from genome assembly GCA_013375485.1 of Promethearchaeota archaeon. Lineage (GTDB taxonomy): Archaea > Asgardarchaeota > Lokiarchaeia > Sigyniarchaeales > SOKP01 > Loki-b32. The sequence continues at coordinate 10,516 of JABXKB010000157.1, forward strand.
TTAAATTATCTCCATTTTTAATTATTTTTTGATTTTTAGAGTTGGTTTTAACGTGTAATCTTATTATATAATTTGTAGTTGAGTATTTTTCTATAGATCCCATTTTTCAAAAATTAAATAATTAGCCCTGAATTATATTAATTCATCTATTCTCTTTTTCAAAAGATTATAAGAGGGTTTGGATAATCTTATTCCTCCCGCTAACTTATGACCTCCACCAACGCCTCCTAATTCTTTTTTAATTTTAGTTATGATTTGATTTACTCCGATTGCATTATTTTTTTCGAGATACTTTCTTGAACACCGAATACTTAATTTAATTGTACCGGACTTTTTCTCAGGACCTCCTAAAAATAAAATTTTATTTGGGTTGAATAGTTCGTTAACAG
>JABXKB010000158.1 GCA_013375485.1 Promethearchaeota archaeon
AATTTAGATATTAATATATGAGACCACCACGAAAACGCAAATCCAGCTGTAAAATTACCTCGAATTTTTTTCAAAGAATAGGAATCATCTTGGATAAAGGTTACTTTTTTCAATTTAATTAGCTTATTTTTTGCAATTTTAAGAACTTCATTATTTATATCAGTAGCAGTAATAGATTTAGCAACGGAGCTAATAATTTTAGTCCAATAACCTGTTCCACATGCTATTTCAAGCACATGATGTTCATTGAGTAAATTCTTGAGTAGAATAGGAATTGTTTTTAAGTCAGTTTGTCGTTCAGGTCTTTCATAGGTCAAATCATATTCATTTGCTCGATCGGCATAGTATTGTTGAATATCTTTCTCAATATCTCTAAACATTAAATTCCTCCAAAAAAATACGATAAAAAATCATTTACCGTTAATATACAAAAATTTTTAACTATTTAAATGCTTTCTAACGATTTAAAATTTTTAAGTTATAGTGGAAGGATTAGATAAAATTGATAAAAGGATTAGAAATAACTCTTTGATAATAATAATCATAGCTGTTTTATTATTGTGCCTTTGTACTGTAAACTTTTTATACTCACCATAAAATGCATCTCCATTATTTAATGAGCTATTAGATGTGGATGGATTTAAATAATAAATAATTTATTTGTTTTAATTAAAAGATTATTTAAAGCGACTATTATTAAAAATATGTGAAAGAAAAATATTTTATTGCAATAATCTAGAGGACGTTAGAAGAAATGAGTAAAGAATTACGATTTGGTATAATGACCATCCAACGGTTGTCATGGGAGAAAGAAGTTCAACGTTGGAAAAATATTGAAGCTTTAAGATTTGATAGTATTTGGTTAGCTGATCACTTTTTAGACCCTTATAACCCCACTGGTAATTGGTATGAAGCATGGACATTACTTGCAGCATTAGCAACTATGACTGAAAGAATTAAAATTGGAACATTAGTGACATCTATACCATTGCGTCATCCAGCAATCTTAGCTCGACAAGCTTTAACTGTAGATCATATCTCAAATGGAAGACTTGAATTAGGACTTGGTTCAGGAGTATCAGGTGAAACAGATCCTGTTTATGAAATGATTGGAATTGATGATTGGACACCACATGAACGTGTAGAACACTTCAAAGAACAAGTAGAAATTATTGATAAATGCTTGCAAAATAGAGAAATAAGCTATGAAGGAAATTATTATTCAATTAAAAATGCCTATATGTATCCATCACCGATCCAAAAACCACGACCCCCTATAACAATAGCTGCAATGGGTAAAAGAATGTTGAAAATCACAGCTCAATTTGCTGATACATGGAACTCATTAGGAGGAGATTGGAATACTCCTGCAGAAAAGATGCTTAAAAAAACCCATGAAAGAAATGAAACTCTGAATCAATACTGCAATGAAATAGGACGCAATCCTCAAGCAATAAATCGTTCTTTCCTGTTCTTTGGTGAATGTTTCAACTCAATTTTTGAATCAGAAGAAAAATTTCAAGATATTGTCAGACAGTTTAAAGATATTGGAATTAATGAATTCATCTTTTACTACCCCCGTGAACCAAATCAATTATCAAAATTTGAGCAAATAGCCAAGGAGTTAATTCCAAAATTCAAGACTGGTAGATGGATTTAAAAATGTAACAAATCAATAAAAAATGGAAAATCAATTACCCGCACCTGTCGAAGCTGTGTCGCACGATCCATCAGTTCTGTGAGAAATATGAAAAGGTGGAGTTTTTTCTATAGGAAATTTTCAAATTATAAAATGAAATTCAAGAAACTAAAGCAAGACAGATATATTCTTAAACAAAAGTATAATAGTTATTATAACAGTTATTTTACTCTACTGCCCATATCTCTTACATTAATTACATCACTATTTAGTAAATGAAGATATAAATTGTTTGATTTCAGTTTGAATCTCATCTGGAAATATATCATCAAAAATCAATTTTTCATAATTTAATTTTATTTATAGTTCTTACTAATGATTTAGCCAGTTCGGGAGACTTAAATAAATTTAACAATTATTTGAATAGAATGCCTGATAATGAATGGCCAGATCATATTAAATTCATTACTCTAGAACAATACTTTTCCCTATTTAATATAGACGGTAAGCCATCTGCTAATATATTAGATTTGAGGGAAAAAATGATAAGTGCTCTCGACAACCCCCCCAACAGGTTTTGGGGAATCTATTAAAAGAGATTTGGGACATATCTAGCAAGGCTTTTGTTACTTTGAAATTGTTTTCTGAAGGCCAATTACCATTAAGGTTGTGGTCAACTTAATAAATTAGACCTTCATTTAAACTTTTAAATGAGTTTAAGGATAATTTAGCTCAAATTAATATGTTTGGTTTTTTTTATTAATCATATATAAATAGACTTTTTGAAATGAGTTTAGAGAAAATAGTAAATTTAGCATATAAAGCACATCTAGGGACAGATAGTATTAAGGAGAAAACAGTTGGATTTGGAGGTTATGGTTTCGTTTTTAGAGATCTTAGTAATACACATCTTTCTTTCGTTACTTCAGAGTTGAGTAGTAATTTTTGCTCTATTAGTTCCTATCATAGACTTAAGAAGGGTAAAGATGTTAGCTCGAGAAGGTTAATAATCTATGATGATTATGATGATATTGTTTTTGGAGGTTTTTTGAAGACTTTTTTCCCTTCACTTATTTTTCGTGGAGATGAAGTATTATTTGAGGTTTGGCTTTTTGTTATAACTCCAAAGGATCAAAGATTCCCCGCAATATTCTATTATGGACAATCAGGGCTATCATTAGGTGGCGGGGATTTTATAGATTTAAATAAGATTTTCTCAACGAATGTCTCTTCAATTATAAATTTTACTCCATTTGATTTTCTGCCTAAAGATCTAGAGCTTTTAATCGAAGCATTGGAATATGCTTTAACAAAACGTCCATTATCCGATTTTTATGGCATTTATGACCATGACATGGGTAGAACTCTTATGGGAGTCAAGAAAGGCAAGCTTTTTATAGAGGAGGTTTGATAATAGAAGAACTAAGATTATGAGGAAATTCAAATGCCTCTGGGGTATGACTGGGACGGGTTATGTTCTTCAAGAATCCATTGATTTGATGAAGGAATTACAAGAAGATTTTAATGTAGATTTAACTGTAATTTTATCAAAAGAAGGTGCTGCTGTTGTTAAGTGGTATAAGAAATGGCTAGCGCTCAATGAAGCCGTTAAGAAGGTAAATGTTGAAAAAACACCTAATATTCCTTTTTATGCTGGACCTCTACAACTTGGAAATTACGATTTGTTTTTAGTTTGCCCTGTTTCTGCAAATAGTGTAGCTAAAATTGTTGGTGGTATAGCAGATACTTTAATAACTAATTGTGTAGCTCAAGCTATTAAAGGTGGGCAGACAGTATATATTTTTCCATCAGATCAGGATACTGAACCTATTGTAACTTCCCGACCAGATGGTTCTCCTTTAATATTAAAGATAAGAGATATTGAACTCGAAAACATTAAAAAATTAAATCAGATGGAAGGGATTATAGTAATAAAAAAAATCGAAGATATAAAAAAAATAATTTTGAATAAAGTTAATAAAAAAATATAGTAATTCCTAGAAAATTTAGCAAGGTTCAGTATAATTAAAAACCTAATATAAATAAGATACCCCCGATTAATTGAAAAACGAAATATCCAATTATGTAACTAATTATTAGCTTGCCTTTAGATTTAGGCTTTTGAATAAAAATATTGATATAACAGACTACTGTAGGATAGACATAAATCTGCGTACGTAAAGGGGCGAATCCTGTTCTCCATATGGCATTTAAGAGGGGTTCTTTATAATACGACACTTGTGACATTAATGTTTGTCCCCTTTTTATTTTATCTATAAATTGGATTAGCTGTTCGGGATAGAGAAAAAATGTATAATTTGAAATCATCAACCATAGAAAGAAAGCACTTAAAAATACTATTTTAGAATTAGATTTATAAATCAATATTGGAAGGTAAATTAGAATTAAAATTTTAAACATCCCTAATGCTAAAACAAAACCAGCGATTAAGTTTAATATTATGATATAATTTATTTTAGAAGAAGACTCTTCATGATTATTCACCCTATTTAACATTTTTTCAGCCTTATCAAGAATAAGAAAACTTCCAAATCCACAACCAAGCAAAATAACATCTGCATTTGCAACAAAAGTCTCATTTATTAATCCTACACCTAATACAAAAATAATAAACCCTACAACTTCACTTTGATTATAATCTGCATTATATAGATATACCCTCCAGCAAATTGTAATAATGATTACTTTTATAACAAACCAGAAAATCAAACCTGATTCAAAAGAGAGAATATTAATCCAAAAAAATTCAAGGAAGAATTGTGGGGCATAAAGAAAAAAATGATAATCATAAATCTCAATTGGATAGTATTCAAAAGAAGTTTTATAAATGTAATAATCTACGAAGAGTTTAAAATCAGTGAGAGGGAAATACACTATTTTTACTATAATATATATAAGAATCAGAAAAAAAGGCACTATCAACCAGATGATCTTATATTTATTTAGAACTGAATTCATATTATATTTTCTTCTTCGATTTTACCTTTTATATAAATTGTGATAATATTAGAAATTGAATTTCACTAAAAATCACTAAATTATGATTTTTTTAATTTAAATTATAGAGAAAAAAGAGATTGGCTAAACACTCATAATTTTGTCTTAAACTTAAAATTTCACGGGTTTTATAGCCCCTTCTGGACAAGATAATTCACATTTTAAACATCCTTGACATTTTGCGATTTCCCTATACTTATACCTGATTCCTTCTTCCTCTCTTCCTACTTTTTTCACAAAGTCTTTATAAAAAAGATTTTTTGGGCAGAATTTTCCATTTTCACCAAGACATTTTTCACATATTGTACATTTTTCATGATCGATTTTAATGCTTATTATTTGGTCTGGACTTGTTATAGAAGTTACCTCAATTGCATTCCTTGGGCATACTTGAACACAATTTAAGCATGCCTTACATTTGACATAATCAACTTTTCTGACACCATGCTCGAAATAAATTGCTTTAGCTTTACATGCTCGTAAACATCGCTCACATCTTAGACACAATTCTTGATCAATTTGAATAGGTACAAATTTTTCTTTAATTGTAAATTACCTCAGAACCTATTTTCCTTTTTAGAGTTGTTTTTATTCAATTTATCTAAATAAAAGTGAATTATAAATGTAATTTTTATAGTTTATCAATAATAGAGTATAGAGATCGATGTGTTTCTTATATTTTAAACACAATATGGTAAAAATTTAATAAAAAATTAGTTAGAAAATTTAAAAATAAATGGAATTATTTTTCCTACTATTGGAAATATCCTGTGTATTCTTTTCCTGTTCCGGGTAATTGTTGCTGTTGTTGATATTGCTGCGCCTTCTGAGCGAGCTCCAGCATCTTAGCCTTAATTTCTTTTCCTTGCTCAATAAGAGATGTAGTGTCAATTGTTAATTCATACATTTTATTTAGTACTTCTAAAATACTAGCAGCTCCCTCTGGAGTAGGGATTTCTAATACTGGGGTGAATAATGCATAAGCGGCTAGTCTATTAGTTAAAGCTTCGTTTAAAACGGTCGCTTCTGGTCCTACGATAATCCCTTTCTCAACTTTAGTAATTCCGAATTTTTCAAGATGATCCATCATTATCTCTTCAGCAGCATAATAAACAGGGTATTCATCAATAATCCCTCTTTGGGGGATTCCCTGAAAAATCACTATCTCCTTTGCTTTTACATCCTCAGATAAAGCCCAATTACATATAGTTTTACTTAGATCGTTGTAAGCAGTCGGGATTTGAAAGGGAACCTCACAAATACCAATAATCAAGTTATGTTGTTGAGAATAAAGCAATCTGAATGGATGCTTTAAAACTCCTGCATAAAATACAGAGATAGGGGGGAGATACTCTGAAGTAATAAAACCAATTTCTTTAACATCAGTTAACTGCTCTATTAATGTATTAGCAACTATAGGGCCTATAAGCCCGATTCCCGCAAAACCTAAAACAAAAGTAGCTCCTTCTTTAATTTCAACTGTTAAATCCTCAATAATAATGCTAGATCTCTTACCTTTATCGCAAATATATTCTTTTTTTACCATAATTTTCACCAATAAAATAAATTATAACTGTGTACAATGTGTAGAAAAATTTTATTATAGAAACTAAGAATATAATATTAAAGGTCTTTTTTAATTTATCTACTATTTTCTATTTATAGATTTGATCCTAAATTTTTTCGAATATTGATAAACTGTTAGATAATTTAAGTTTTTATTAAAAAAAGAATTTAATATCTTAACCGAGTTTTTTAAACAAATTTGTAATTTTAAATTTTAAGTGAATCAAATTGATTTTGGAAGTAAAAGATTTGACAGTACCAACAATAGATCAAAAATGTTTAATTGTTAATAAGGTCTCATTTGGGGTTAATGAAGGGTCAATACATGCTATTATTGGTCCAAACGGATCTGGAAAATCAACATTAGCGTACACCATAATGGGTTTAAATAATTATAAGCCTTCTGGAGGAAAAATATACTTTGATGGAATTGACATAACAGATATGAATATAACAGAACGCGCAAAATTAGGTATAACTTTAGCATGGCAAGAACCCGCTAGAATTGATGGATTATCAATTCCAAAATATATCTCTCTTGGTATTAATGATAAAGCGAATATCAAAGATATAATTCGTGAAGCTTTAGATATTGTAAACTTAGAGCCTGAAAGATATATGAATCGAACTATTGATGAATCTTTAAGTGGAGGAGAAAGAAAGAGAGTAGAGTTAGCTGCAGCCATTGCCATGAGACCTCGGTTGATTATTTTAGATGAACCTGATTCTGGATTAGATTTCATTGTAATTGAAGATTTTCTAAATATTTTTGAAAAAATCAAGGAATTAAATATGACTATTCTATTGATTACTCACAGAGAAGATATAGGGACGGTAGCAGATTATGGAACTCTTATCTGGAGGGGAGATTCTTTATTAACAGATGTTTTTCCAAAAGTCATGTTAAAGTATTGTGCTAAAGCTGGTTTAAAAGAATTTTGTAAAAGAAAATTATTCAGTGGGAAAGAAGTTTGTTTCGATGAGGATTATATCGACAAAATTTTTCGGGAGGAGCAAGGATTATGAGTAAAAACGAATTTCCAGAAGAAATATTAGAAAGTCTTGAAGATTATAATATAGACATTAGAGATTTCTTACCAGGACATGGGAAGGGGGCTAAACTTTTATTAGATTTTAATAAAATTGGTGGATTGGAACAGGTAAGAGGTGTTATTTTAAAAGGTAGAGAGATTGAAAATGGTATTATAGCAGATATAATAATTAAAGAGGGTATGAAAATTGAAGAACCAGTTCATTTATGCTTTGGTGTTAATAAAGAGACAGGAGTTCAAGAAATTTTTCCAAGAATAATTGCCGAAGATAATACAGAAGTGACTGTACAGGCACATTGTAGTTTTCCAAAAGCAAATGGACTTGTTCACAAAATGTTTGGACATTTTTATATTGGAAAAAATTGTAATTTTACTTATAGTGAAACTCATTATCATGGAGAAGATTCAGGGGCTTTAGTTGCACCAGTTGCTTATGTATATGTTGGTGAGAATAGTGTTTTTGAAAATAATTTTAATCTTACAAGAGGAACACCTGGAAAGGTAAAAATTATGATCGATATTTATGCTATGAAAAATAGTGTAATTAAATCAAATATCAGAGCATTTGGAAAATGTAAAAAAGATTCGATCAGGATTAGAGATTCAGTTTTTCTTGAAGGGGAAAACGCAAGAAGTTTAATTAAAATGAAAGCAGCTGCTAAAGATGGTGGAGAAGTGTTAATGTATGGGATTACTGAAGGGAATGCTCCACGATGCAATGGGCATGTAGAGTGCAATGAAATTGTGTTAGGAAAAGGATCCATATGTAGAGCTCGTCCTTTTATCAGAGCTATAGATCCAACTTCAAGTGTTTCACATGAAGCGTCCTTAGGTAGATTTCCACAAAAATGGCTTGATGAACTGCAAGCTAAGGGTTTAACTGAGGAAGAAGCTACTCAAATTCTTATAGAAGCTATGCTTCAAGAAGAATAATACCTAAAGAAATAGAATTAAAATTAATTAAAAGTGGGAAAAAACATGAAAGAAAATACAAAATATCATAATTATCGTTTTGTAGGGAAAATAAATGTAGATAAGATCGAACCTTGGTTTGATTTTACTACAGCAAAACCTTGGGATGATCCCGAAATACCTTGGATTTTAGATAATAAAGTAAGACGTGAAATATTAATAATACTTGCTACTGGTCCAAAAACCTTTCAAGAAATATATGAAAATGTTAACTTTTCTCCCAAACCATTATTAATTACAAAAGATGAATATGATTGCCAGATTTCCTACCAATGGACAAAAAAAACCGTGGAAAATCACCTAATGAATTTAGAATGGTATAATTTGATTAAATTGATTGACAATAATTATGAATTAACCATTCCAATATTATCAACAGAAGAAACAGAGAAATTAGAAGAATATTTCGTGAAATTTACAGAAAACTGGACTACTATTATTAAACAATTAAATAATGAAGTTCAAGAAAAATTAGGAGATCTTGATGAAAAAACTCCTTTATTTGAAATTTTAATTGAAAAAGCAATCGAAAAATTATATAAACTTCTCAAAAGAGAAAATCTTCTTCCCGATATACCTAATATAAAGACTTTATGGGCAGAACAATTAAGAAAGATTAAATTTGAAGAATGGATTAGACAGAATTTTTAAGAATGATACTAAGATAATCTTAAAATCCCTTTTTAAAAGAGGTATAATGATAATTATAAGATTTGGATCAAAATTAGTAGTCGAAAAATAAAAACAATTAAATATGCAAAAAATCAAATTAATAAGAATTAACTGAAGCTTTAAATAAAATATTAAGTAACAAGTTTTATAAAATTTGATATAATGCAATTAGCTTTATTATATTTTAATACAATTGTTGGTCCAGAGATTTATTTTTCTCATCCAGGTTCGATTTTAGAGAAAGTTGGCAGAAAAATGTTAGGTTTCTTTGATTTAGATATGTCAGATAAATTCTTTGAAGTTTCATTAATAGAGGAAGATTTAAAGATGACAAACTTGTACTTTGAAATTACTTCTTGTTGGGCTCGTGGTAATAAAGAAATGTTAATGCTTTCAGTAATAATTGATAAAAATTTCAATAGTGAATTATTTTACGACACATTAAAAGATTATTCTTTTAAGATAATGTCGATAGTGAATCTATATAAAGCGTTCTATACTAAGGGGTATCTAAAAGAGGATGATCCTGAGATTGATTTAAAAGTGAAAGAATTATACCAAATCCTTTTGAAATGTTATGATGAATTAGGAGTAAACCTGAAAGAAAAAATTGAAGATGAGAAAATAATTAAAAAATTTAAGAAATTTGAATGGTAATTAATTTGGAAAAAACACATTTAATTTATATAGCGGGACTCCTAATTATTTCGATTATTTCTGCTTATGTGTTAATTTTTCTTCCTCATGGAGCACCTGTGACTGTATTGGAATCAAGTTTCTTTTTATTTGGTCTTGGTTTTAATAGTACAATATTATTATGGACAATAGCAGGATACTTATTACTAAGGTGGATTAGAACAAATAAAAAAAATAAATCTTTATTTATCTGGAGTATTTCATTTTTTGTTTATAGTATAACTTTTGTGGCACATATCTTTAGAGCTATAGGATTTCCCGAAGCTAATGAGAATTTATCTGTGTATCATTTTTTTGCATGGAGATGGGGGATGCCATGTTTTTCTGCTGGAATATTATATGGAATTTTAATTATTTTAACGGATAATAAAAAACTACAGCAAATTCCTAGCATTTCTGTACTTATTCTTGGATTTCTATGGTTGATTATTGGATTATTTATAATTCCTTCAGAAAATCCAATTGAAATTACAATGTATCTTTTTCTTCATACAATTTGGATTCCCATTTGCTTTACTATGGCTTATATTTTTGCTTATTATGGGTATAAAGCAAAACAAATCGGTCCTAAGCTAGTAGGATTTGGATTTTTTATCCTTATGGTATCTTATCATGGATGGGCTCCGTGGCATTTTCAAGATGTTGTGTATCTGTACTTTATCTGGTATTTCTTATTTTTACTTTCGCTCACACCAATTTTACTTGGATTCGTTTTGATGTCGTTTGAAGAAAGACATAAGTAAAAACATGATTAATATTTAATTCCAAGAAAAACAATACTTAGGTTTAAAGAATATAAAATATTAAAAATTTATAGGTTATCCAATCCCAGAAATTTTAATTTCTCTTGATTTGGATAACCAGTTTTAAGATCAAAGGTTCTATAATTATAATACAACTTTTTTAGTCTATCAAAATTAGGTGTATTACCTGCGGAACCACCTTCCTTCACAGGATTTAGTAATATTTTCGTAAGAATTTTTAATACTTTATTTTTTTTATCTGAGTGTAAATACCAAATCGCAAAGAATTAGTATCCTAACGGATATTATCAATAAATCTTTTATGAAAACAATAATTAAAAAATATAAAAATTAAGACACGTGGGAAATTATGGGAAAAAATGAGCTAAACGAAGGAGATAAAGCCCCTTTATTTAAATTAGATTCTTACAATACCGGAACAATCGATTTAACAGAATTTAGGGGACAGAAAATTGTTTTAATATTCTCAAGATACTTTGG
>JABXKB010000431.1 GCA_013375485.1 Promethearchaeota archaeon
AACATATCTCAATATTAAAAACTTAAAATTATATTTCATTCACTTTTTTTACCCTTACCTTCTTTTTCCCAATCTTCTAACGATTTCAACAACGTCTATTTGTTGTTTGAACACGATGGCTTTACTGCTTTTAAAATATTTCGCATAAAATTCTAAAATGTCCAGATCAACTGATTTAATAAAAAAGATTTTATAGAATCTTATTTTTTCGACAATATTATCTGAAAAAAGCTTAGGAAATTCTTAATAGGAGTTTGTTTTAGTATTCTAAAATTAGTTTTCTTTAATTCTTTTAATATACTTCTCTGCATTTCTGATGAGTGAGAAGTGATATTTTCAATAAAACCCAGATAAAAGTTATAGAGAATTCGAAGTAAAATTTTTGAAGGCTCATGATGTTCAAAAATTAAAAAAATACCTTCTTTTTTTATTACTCGATGGATTTCAGAAAGAACATTTAGTCTTTGGGTTTTATCCATCTCATGTAAAGCTGCAGAAATCACAGCATGATCAAAATAATCTTTTGAAAATTTTAGATCATTAGCATCCATTATTGCAAATGTTAAATTAGGATATCTATTCTTTTTTTGTGCCTTGGCGATTTGGCCAGAAGATAAGTCTACTCCAATGATTTTACAATCTTTATAAAGCAATCTTGTGAGTAATATAGTTAGCGTGCCAGTTCCACAGCATAGGTCTAATATTCGATCACTTTTTTTAATATATGGAGACAAACTTTTAAAGACACTAGTTCGAAGTATATTTTCTCCCGCTGGAGTTAGCCCAATCTTTAATCCGATATCATACCACTTAGAAATAAATATATCATATACTTTTTTATATTGTTTCGATTGATAATCCGTCATCTCAAGGTAGAATATGATTTAATTTCGAACATTCTGATATTAAATAAAAAGCAGAAATGAATATTGAAAAAAACTCTGTTTATTTATTATAAAAAAAAATTAGGAAAAATGGAAAGAGAATTATATAATGTATTATAAACTGGCCGGCAAAAGCATTAACCCTGGAGGGTTATAATAAACAAGCATACTTGTCATTTAATTTAGCAAATCTGAGGAAACTTTCTGATTTTACCTCAATATGGTGTAATATTTACATAGAAACTTGTCCTCACAGTAAGAAAAGCGAAACCAATAATCTTAAAGGAAATTTTGATTGATTTAGTTAAAGGTTTATTCTTTATTACCTATAGTTTAAAATTATAACTTTTAAATAAGATTAAATGGATATAAAATTTAAAAGGGAGTTTTTAAAAGTGATGGAAAATTGAGTGAAGAAAAACCGACACCAGTAAGATCAGAACGAAATAAACTTGTGGGACCCGGGTTAGGTTTGATCATCATGGGACTAGCTTATCTTGTTTGGTGGTTATTATTTATTGAATATGCAATACTGGATTCGCGATGGACACATAATATTGCTTATGCGATTATTATTTTGAATGTAGGTTTAGCTTGGTATCATAAAACCCCAATATCAAGAATAGTTGCGATGATTCAATCCTTCATGCTACCTGTGACAGGGAGCGGATCATTTAATACTGTAATCTGCACCCTTATATCTTCGATAATATTGGTTATCTGGATTATTATTGTTTTGCTTGAAAAGACCAAAGGGAGGGAATTTTTGGAAGAAAAATTAAGTAAAAGGGGAAAGAATTGGCTTACTATGCATACGATTATACTTGCTTGGATCTTAGTAGGACATATGGGTTTAATGTTCCTTATTGTCAGACTGCCTTTAGAAGCTCAACTATATAGTTATGGTGAAACAGCAGGATATCTCATAAATTTGCCACCAGAGAGTTATGAATTCGCTACCTGGACTTTTAATATAGGGTTATTTATTCTAATTTCGGTAATCTTATGGGAACAATACAAAATGGGATACAATATACAGAATAATCCTTGGCCAAGAAAAAGTTTTTGGGTTGTTCTTCTCACAATGGGAGCTTCTCTAGTTACTTTAGCAATTCAAAGTGTCACTGTGGGTATGGATTGGGTGGGTGTGGTTTATGGTTAAAATTATTTTATAATTTTATAATTTAATAAATTAGCTTAATTTTATTCATATAATAAAGAACAATATTGAAATGTCTATGAAAAGAGAGGATGTTCCATTAACCCACGCGGGGATGGCTTCTGAAATTGAGCTTCAAAAGGAATACTATAACAATGGTAAAATATTTATACTTCAAATTGAATCCACATTAAGATGTCCTCAGTTATGTGATTATTGTTATGCTGGAAGTACACCTGATAGTCCGCAAGGAATGAATTCTGAAAAGATTAAAGAATTATTAGATACAGCGTCTAAAATAGGAGTCCGTATGATTGATTGGTTGGGAGGAGATCCCCTCGTAAGAAAAGATTGGTATGAATTATGCAATTATGCTTCAAATTTAGGCTTAATTAACAATATTTGGACCAGTGGTATTCCATTAGCAAATCCAGAGGTAGTGAGAAAAGTTGTTGAAGTAACTGAAGAAGGATTTATCTCAACACATTTAGATACTCTTAATCCAGAGTTATATAGTATTTTACATGGAGGTGAAGGGTGTGATGGAGATCCAAAAAATATAGAACTAATTCTAAAAGGAATTAAAAATGTTTTATCTGCAGGGAAGGATCCTGGTGCGATGGTAAATTGTATTACCTATACT
>JABXKB010000159.1 GCA_013375485.1 Promethearchaeota archaeon
GGAAAAACATGCATTTATGAACGAGTCTTTGAAGGAAAGAAGCCTTGGGAATTAATACATCAAACAGCAACCAAAGGAATCTCTTATAAGGACTATGAAATTGGAACGATGGCAAATCCAATGATTTGGGATTTAGGAGGTCAGCAACAATACCTTGATGAATATCATGGACCTTTAAGAAAAAATATTTTTCGAAAAGCTTCTATATTATTATATATAATTGATATAACTGATTATGATCGATTTGAGAGTGCTAGAATTGAATTTGAATGGAGTGTTAATCAAATACTTTCATACAATCACAATGCAAAATTGAATGTTTTTCTACATAAGTCTGATCTTATTCATGATAAAAGCTCCCTCGTTTCACATATAAAGAAGGTGTTTGCTAAAAATATATCTCATGAAATCACTTATCACTTAACCTCAATATTTGATGAATCATTATTTAAAGCGTGGAGTGATATTATTCGAGAACTTTCTCCTAAGAGCACATTTATTAATTCTATTTTAAAACAATTGAAAAATCAAAAAGGAGTTAAGGATGCACTGGTAATTGAGAAATCCTCTGGGCTTGCATGTGGTTCTACAATAGATGAAGATGAAGAAGAAATTATTGTTGGTATGATTTCTTTATTGATTGTAACTATCGATAAGGTTACAAGAACAATGGAATTAGAAAAATTTAGGGAAATTAAATTAAAAACAGATTCTAATAGCCTATTATTAACAGAAGTTAATCAAGATTTAATACTCGTAATTATTCTATTACCAGAGGCTTCAGATAACACTTTATTAGAGGAAATTGAAGAATCAGGTGAAGAAGTTACTCAACAGCTTAGAAAATTATGGATTGAATGAGGAGTAAAAATAAAATGCCAAAAGGTATATTCTTTTTAATTCATGATGAAATTAGAGGGCCAAAAATTAAGTGTTCTTATTTTACAAGTCCAATAACTTTGCCCCAAGAATTTATTTCAAAATTATACATGTCACATGCAGGATTTGAATCATCTTATCTAATAGAAATCAAATTTGATCGCTATAAAAGTATTTCATGTTTTACAGGAAATCTTGATAGAAGAAGTCAAAAAGAAGGAATATTAGGTGTAATCTTTGAGGAAAATGAGGAATATAGTAATTTAGATCTATTTTTAGTACGAAACTTAAACGATGCCTCAAATAGACAAGATAATAAAATAATGGAGGAAATTTTTGTCAATAGACTTCTGAGTTATCTTGAATTATCGAAAATATTAAAGACCGTGGAAATTGAAAATATTCCGGAAATCTTTATTATGACTGGAGATACTGAATATAAATCATGTTTACTCAATTTAGGTGATAAAAATGTTACGAATGCTGAGATGACAGAGATTTACAAAAAAACTATAGAAAAACAGAAGATATCTCAATATTATTTCACTAAATTAGATGTAAAAAACTTGAATAATATTTTTTTGACATTTAAAACAAGTAAACCTATCCAGGATTTTGATAAGATCATCTCAACTATAAGCCCTTATGTAGAGAAATTTTTTTATTATTCATTAGAAATTTTAGTCTTATTCCTATTCCCTTCTATTGTTAGAATAGTTCCACTTACATCCAAAATAGCTAAGAAATATGTTGATAAACAAGAATCTATCTTAAAAAATCTTCAAAACTCGGAGAATTATAGTCAGGAATTCAACAATTTAATTTCAGATCTAATAAAAGGAGATATTTATATTTCTCCTCTTCTAAAAAATTAGGTTAACTTTATGATTTTTTTTACAATTTTCTTTAGAAACATATTCCCTATTGCAAAATTTACAATGTCAGAAAACATTATAACTAAAATAAATTCCTTATTGTGAATTTCGATGTACTCTGAACACACCTTTTGATGATTTTTTAATTCAAGCAGCATCTTTGTTATACTATGAAGCTTTTTCTCGTTCCTTACTTCAAATTCTTTAATCGTATTAAGTAGAGTATTATGTGGAATTGATGAATATATAACTTTTCCATTAGTTGTAAATATAGCACACCCTAATATTTCACGATCATCTACGGAACTTCTTAAAAGATTTATTATTTCCTGAAAAAATTGTAAAGAGGTAAACTCACTAATATCGTCAACTTCTTCTTGGTCTCCTTCGAATTCTCTACTTTCAATGTACTCTAACTTAGAAAATTCAAAGTCTCCTAATTGATATCCCCGTATATGACAATCCTTATCAACAAATGCTTGAAAATGATGGTTACAAATTAATCCTGTAGGAATACTGACTGTCGTGATATGTTCACTTTGGCTTATAATTTTTAAAGGAATATTTAACTTTTTTCTAGTTTTACATTCAGGACATATTAATAAAGCTTTTTTGAATGAATCTTCTTGACTTATTTCTTGGTCTTTAGTTGCTAAATCTGTCATTTCTTATTATTCTTAATTTAAAAAAGAAATTTGCTATTTTTTTCTTTAATTTAATATAATTATAATTGTGTCCTAATTTTATATAAAATTAATCTCTTATTCTTTTTAATTCAATTTTAACACCATTAGTTTTATCTGGGCATTCCCATTCTATAACATCTGGATCTTCACCCCACGTATCTGGAAAAGAACCCCCAAATTGAAGCATAATAATATAAGGAAAAATATCATGATAGAAAAATCCGCATAATCCTCCTGAATCATGGCCATCCAATTTAAATTTATCTCCAACTTTATGACCCGCATTACAACTTCCCTTTATCTCCTTAATGGTTCCTACAATTTGATATCCTACTTTTGGCATAATTAAAACCTGTTTAAATTTTAAATTTTAAATAATTGAACGTTTTATTATATTTATTGATATTTTTTTATTTATTTTAAATAATTATAAGAAATAATCTTAAATGGAGGTTTTTTTGTTAGATCTAACGAATTTAGGACATCCAAGCGAATTTTGGGAGTATTTCTATCAAATTTCTAAAATTCCCAGATGTTCAAGACAAGAAGAAAAAATAAGAAATTTTATCAAACAAGAAGCAGAAAAATTTGGGTTTAAACATAAAGTTGATGAAATAGAAAATATTGCAGTAAAAATTCCTGGTGTAGATCAAAAATTAAAATGTATTTTACAATGTCATATGGATATGGTCTGTGAAAAAAATGAAGCAGTTGTTCACGATTTTTCAAAAGATCCACTAAAACTTAAAATAATTGATATTAACAATGAAAAATGGATCACGGCAGAAGGAACAACATTGGGAGCTGATAATGGTGTAGGAGTGTGTTATTTATTAACTATAATGAAAAAATTTCATGAGAATGAGTTAAAATTTGATAAGCTAGGATTAGATCTATTATTCACTGTTCGCGAAGAATATGATATGGGTGGAGCAAAAAATATTGAGACAAACCTTATTGATGGAAAATATTTAATAAATCTCGATTCTGGTCAAAAAGCAATAACAATAGGGTGTACAGGAGGTATAGGATTTCACACTAGAGTCAAAAAAAAAGCCATTTCTATCGATCGGGAGGAACTAAATCTTCAACAAATAAATATTTCTATTTTTGGATTAGCTGGGGGACATTCAGGACGCTGTAATGAAGGCCAAGCACATGCAATTAATATTTTATGCCAAATTCTATGGAAATTAAATAAAAAATATACAATTTACCTTAACAAAATACATGGAGGAGGCGCTGCTAATGCTATTCCTAGAGAAGCAAATTCAATAATCTTTATTAAGAAAGACCAGTTTGAAGAACTCAAATCATATATCCTTGAGATTTTCAATGAAATTAAAAATCTTTTTAATGGAATTGAAAAAGATATGGATATTTCAATAGAAAAATTCGAAAATTTTTCAATTAATGAAGTGATATCTAAAAATGTTCAAGATAAATTACTAGATCTTTTATATGTATTTCCTAATGGCCCTATTGCTTTTCATCCCAGAATAAAAGATTTGATGTTTACTTCCACCAATTTAGGTAAAATTAGAACTAAAGAAGATCATATCAAAATCAGATGGCTTCACCGGAGCTTAAGTAAATATTATAATAATGATATTTATGAACAAGTCATAGCATTAATAGAACTTTCTGGTCTTGAGAAGGAAAACAAGTTTAGGGCAAGTTATCCTCCATGGGAACCAAATTTTAGTTCTGAACTCTTAAAAACCGCTCAAAACTGTTATAAAGAATTATTTAAAGAAGATGTAGATATTAAAATAATCCATGGAGGATTAGAAACTACACTATTAATAGATAAAATTCCTGGAATTGAAGCAATTGCATTTGGTGCTAACTCTAAAGGACTTCACTCTCCAGACGAACGCTTAGAAGTAAAGTCAGTTGAAAGAACTTGGAATTTTCTCAAACACCTGCTAAAAAAAATTGATCAGTTTTAGAGGATATAAGATGGAAGAGACTTCCAAACTTGCCATAATTTCAGATATCCATGCAAATAAATATGCTTTAAACAGATTTCTTCACTACATCGAACAAAACTTTCAAGCGGATAAAATTTTGAATTTAGGAGATTTTGTTCATATTGGACCACACCCAAAAGAAGTTGCACAAATAATATTCAACGATAGACGATTTGAAAATATTATTGGCAATAATGAAATGATTGTATTAGGAAAACATGAAACCCCTCTAAGAGTAGAACCCCATAGTGATTGGACAAGAGATCAACTCGGGGAGCAATTTCTTGAAAAAATACAAAACACTCCTACTTCAAAAACGCTGACTATTAATGGAAAAAAAATCCTGATGCTTCATTCTCATTTTTATGATATTCCTGGTCGATCAATTCAGGATAATCTTTTAATTTACCAAGGAAAATCTTTAGAAGAATTTTTGAGTGACTATCCTAAAGATGTTGATCTTGTTTTAGTAGGTCATTCTCACGAGCAGTTATATATCTCATGGGAAGGGAAAACGATCATTAATCCTGGTTCAATCAGCATTACTTGGAAACCAAGAACCTCATTTTGTCTAATGGAACTCGATTCAAAAAATATGAATATAACTTTTAAAAATATTCTGTATGATACTTCAAATTTAAAAGAGGATTACATACAACAGAATGTTCCACGTAGAGAATTTTTAATTAAATACTTTTATCCTTTCCTTTAGAATAGTAAACTTTTTTCTTTCTTATATTGCTCTAGAGTCTTATGGAAATTATAAAACGTGAATTAATTGATTTTAATGAAAGGGAATTTCCAGATGAAATATGCTTTAAACCAATAGGTATTGCTCATACTCAATTTAAAACTCTTAAAGGTATTCCGATTCAGTCATCAATGTCGAATACAAAGGGTATTATTGAAATTTTTCCTCAGTATCAAGCAGGGTTAAAAGATTTGTCTGATTTCTCACATATTTATTGTTTATATTATTTTGATATGGTAAGATTACCCGTTCCACTTCAATCTAAACCATTTTTGGATACCGAGTCAAGAGGTGTTTTTGCAAGTCGAACTCCTTTCCGTCCTAATCCTTTAGGTCTTTCGATATTAAAGATTTTAGATATAAAAGAAAATGAAATTCATGTAGATAATGTTGATATCCTTAATAATACACCGATACTAGATTTAAAGCCCTATATTCCTCAATTTGATGTTATAAAAACAGATAAAATAGGATGGTTGAAAGGAAAAATTTTGAGAAAGGTAAGTTAAAACCTATTTTATGTATCTTTATAATATTTTAATGCAAATCTCTTCAATCTACTTGAATATTCTTCTTCTTGCGGACTCTTATAGCTTGAATAGCAATGGTTTCAAGAAGCCTGCGCTGATTTGTTGATATCCAAGGACCTTCACAGTCTATTGCTGCATATGGAATATCACTTTTATTAGCTAGAGGACGTATAATTGCTTGTGAATTCATTGCAGGCTGACAATTAAAAGTCCCTAAATTAATCAAACCATCGTAAATCCCTTCTTTAATTGAATATAAAAATCTACCCGTTATTATTGGAGTTTCAGTAAAACTATTTGAAGAAATGTGATTATTTCCTTCTTCCAAGAGATCTATGAAATCTACATATGGATCAAATAGTAATCCTGATTTTCCAATTATTTTTCTAAAAATTTTACATTGAGAATTCAGGAATTTCATAGTACTTCTATTTCTTTTAACTCTTTGAGCTTCTCTTCTTTCTTTTTCATCTACACCATAAAATTCTAGTACTTGCTCATTAAATTGCTCTTTTGGATTTGTAATTCCCTTTTTAAACCCAAATCTTATAGTGCTTTCAGCTAAAATAAGATTCATTGATTCGGCTATATCAACTACTTTTGCAATAATTCCCCTTTCAAGAAAAAAATCCTCTATTGGATAATGATCAAACATTAAATTTAAACCTCCAAAAATTAGTACTTTTGGGGTTTCTTCAACTTTAGCTTTAAGGGGCGTTTTTGCAACCTCTTTTGCCCATTTTAACAATCCAGTATTCAACGTTTTCTTCCCTTCCTTTACATTCTTAATAAATTCTCGAGTTAATCTTTCAAATCTTTCCATAGCTATGTCTCTATTTTCAGCAACACAATATAAGGCATTTCTGGCTTCAATAAGATAGTGTCCTATAAGAAAATTAATATTTTCCCAGGCAATTAAGTCTTGATTCAAACCTAAATAGTTATTTGTATATTTAGGGAAAGCATAAAAAATCACATTTTTCGTATTTAATCTTGAAGCAAATGTTTCCCAAAGAACCGGCCATGCTCCATTCTGGCATGGTCCATGTTGATCTATTGGAGTTCGATAAATTGTAATCTCTTCATCAGTTCTGCATTCATGAATGTCTTTTAAGACTGCTCCAGCAATCGCAACACTAGCAAGACATTCTCTTCCAGAACAAATCTTTTTAGCATATTGTAAAACAGAAGCATCAGTTTCTTTACTAATCCGAATATTAAGACCATATTTTTTATATAAATTTATAACTAACTGTCTTCCATAAGGATTTCGAGGTTCTGGATCAACAAAAACTATCCGAGAGTCATTAAAATTAATTTTCTGTCCATTACTATCAATAATGTAATCAAAATTTTTGGAAAACTGAGCTTGTTTAACTTTATCAACCTTTTCTATTTCCTGATTTATAAATTGGTTTATTTCAGTCATAATTCAAACAGCAATAATTTGATTTAATAATTTTTTAGTACTTTTGTTTTTCTTGCGATGGCGCTCCTCAATAATATCTAAGAAAGCACCGATTCTTGTTTCAAAACCAGCGTGGGCAGTATGCGAATCTATTTCAAGGTAACAAAATGTATGACCTTCAAGTTGTTGCCGAAAATGATGATACATCGTACCATCAGGACCACAAGAAAAGCAAGAGACAAAACAAATGTACAGATTAGGGTACTTCTTAGCATATTCAACAGCATTATTAATCTCCTGTGTAAAACTCCATACGTTTCTAGAGTGAGTTACTTCATCGTTTATAATGGGTAACAAATCAGAAGGAATAACATTATAGCCCCTACTAACTATTTTACGAGGGAGTGCTATATTAACATCGGGGGGATATACTACATACGGTCTTCCAGCTATAATCACAGATGGTTTTTTCAATAAATCCTTTAATTTTTTTCTACCAAACTCAGAGTATAATTCTCTGAACATTTTATAGTGAGATAAAGCCACCAATCCAGCATTAATCCCTATTTTTTCTTCTAATCCTAATGTACGAGCAATTTTTCCAAACTCTTTCAACGTCGTTTCGATAAGCTCTTCAGAAATTCCAATATGAGGTGATAAAATCCTATCACTTATATCCTTAAAGGCTGATCTTATGATGTCTGGAATTGTAGCTGTAGAAGGACATGTATATCCATGAATATAACCATTGGGAATTTCCAATTCAATTACATGAGGTAAGAAAATATAGTTAACATTACGATCAATAAGATCATTTAATGCTCCATGAACCAATTCACACGGGTAACAGATAGGCGCTTTGGTCTTAGTATTACCTATTTTTGACGGATTTGATAATACTACATTATAACCAAGCTCATTGATGAACTTTGTGTATAATGGAAGAAGAACATGTGAAGTTAAAGCCATAGGTATACCTATTATACCTCGAGGATTCTTTAAAGATTGGCCCCCGAATTCCTCGATCATCATCTTATTTCTTATTTCTACAAGGTCTTGACCTTCTTTTATTTTAAAAATTTTTTGACGTAATAGTTTATATTTAGAACATAAACCTCCAAATGGATAAATCTTTTCCCTTATGAAAAGTCCTTGAATTTCACAATTATTTTCACATGCATTACATCTAAATGTGTTCTTAATTTGCATTTCACCCTGTATAAATTCCTTGAGCTTATAGTTTTCTTCAGAAATCGTTTTGTTTTGTAAAAGATCTCTTGTCATAAGAGCAGTACCAACCGCCCCCATGAGTTCAGGATGAGCAGGTACTACGATTTTTTGCTGACAACGATCCGCAATAGCTAAAGCAACTGATTTATTAAGAGCAACACCTCCAAGTAAAAGTAAGACTTTTCCTATTTGCCGGGATCCAACAATACGTGAAATATAATTATCAGCAATAGAATATACTAACCCCGCGATGACATCTTCAGGATTAGCGCCTTGTTGAAGTGCATTCCTTAAGTCAGTATTTATAAAAGCGGCACAACGTTCCCCAAATGCTATAGGGGTTTTGCTTCTAGTTGCGATATTACTTATGTCCTCTACAGTAATCCCCATATCAACCGATGCAGATTCCTCAAGAAAACTACCTGTTCCAGCAGAACATCCCTCATTCATAGTATAATCAATCGGTACTCCTTTTAAAAAAGAAATATATTTTGAATCTTGACCCCCAATTTCGAATACCGTATCCACATTTGGAACTTCTTCTATAGCTGCTCTAGCATGTGCTAAAATTTCATTAAAACTTCGACAATTATTTAAATAAACTGATACCATTTCTCTAGCAGATCCAGTTACGCCACATTGGATTATTTTTATTGAATGATCACCTACTTGTTCCATAAGTTGACTGATACAATTTTTAGTTGCTAGTATTGGATTTCCTAATGTTCTCAAGTAAACACTTGCTCCTACGGAATCATCTACAATATTAAATAATATAGCTTTTGTAGTAGTTGAGCCCGCGTCAATACCAAGTATATATTCTTCACCTGGCTTTATCTCCATTTTATCATCCGTAGCTACACGATAATCTAAAAGGTTTTCAGCATTATTTAGTGGTTTATAAGTTTGAAACTCAACTTTCGATGATTTAAACCAATTTTTATCTTGTAAGGAAGATTCCTGTAACTCAGACGCAAATAATGCGGCTCCAAATACTTCAAGATAAGGGCTTTCTGGTAAAAGTTTAATTTCTGAGTCAGGTAGAAATTCGGATAAATTTTCTATAAAAATATTATTTAAAGCAACTCCCCCAGAAATGATGATTAACCTTGTAGGCCATTGTGCTGTTTCTATTAATTCACTAACCTTTCGTGCTAAGTCATAAATTAGTGTTTTAACGATATCTTCACGTTTACATTCGCCCTTATTGAGTTTATGGGTAGCATCGGATTTACAATGAACAGAGCATCTTGTAGCCAATTGTGTGAAATTTCCATTTATGCTAGCTTCAATTCCTTCTTCTACAGATAATCCCATTCTTTGAAGTTGTTGAACGATGAATTCACCCGTACCAGCGGCACATTTAGAAGTTGATATAATATTTTTTATAATACCATTTTTCATTGGATAAACACTAAAAGTTTCTCCTCCAAGTGAGAGGAGGATATCAGGATTTAGATTATAAAAGGACAATGCTTTTTCTAAGCATTCGACCTCTGAAATATATGGTAAATTAAGAAAACTACTTGTCGCTTGACCTGTTATTACTATTTTTGAATTTTCATAAACATTATAACTTTTAAATATCTCTAAAATTTTTTTTGTAGGACTGCCCTCGTGACGTACAACTTCACTTGTTACCACGCCATCAATAGTTCTACGAACCCATTTTACAGAAACAGCTCCAATTTCTAACCCTTCAAAATATTTGAGTTCCCGTTTATCTATTCCAGTAAGACTCTGATTAGACATTTTTTTTCTTTTACTTAGACATTAATCGATTTAAATAAATAAGAAAAGAAAATTATAGCTGAATATTTAAATATTCTGCCACAAAAAATACGATGACCGATATTATTCGATTAAGCTCATTAAATCTTTTATTATCCCCAATTGTTTAAACAAAAAAATTTCCTTATCTAGTTAGCGAAATTAAAATAATATTGATTATTAAAAAAATGATTTAATCTTAATAAAAAGTAATTCAGCTCATTTTAGCATATTATAATGAGAGAGAAATAATTGAATGATCGTTCATTCATAATGTTTTGAAATTCTCACTAATTTTACAAAGATGAAAAATAATACGATTTATATGAATAAGAAACTTCAAATAGGTCTAAATTTTTATTGTTTCTTTCTTCTGTGTATCAGCTGCTAATTTCTTTTTCTTTCTCCGAACCATCTCTACAAATGACTCCACTCTCGTAAGCAAGCCTGCTTCTCCAGAATGCTCATCCATAGTAATCTCTAAGAAAGGTAATCCAACAACTTTCATATCTCGCATAATTAATTCAGATATAAGACTACATACACTCGAAGAAAGTCTTGAACACCGACCACGAATTGCCCATATTTGGAAAAGAAACTTTCATAACAAAATAGCCTCTCAAAGGTTAAAAAGAGATCCGATACCAAAAAACGAATTTCTTGAAAAAAACTCGAGTCCATTCTTAACGGTGAATCCTACATCTAATTTCTTTGATGG
>JABXKB010000160.1 GCA_013375485.1 Promethearchaeota archaeon
GATCTTTTGCTATATTAGATAATTGAGCTATTAGCGGATTTAGTTCATCTAAAACTTCTGAATTATTAGTCATATCTAATTCTTCTAAAAAAAGCTCACATAGATTAACTAGCGCCAAGAGATATAGGTGAGGGCTCGAAATTTCATCTTCTGTGATTTGTTTTAATAATAATTCTGCTTCTGTACGATTTCGGAGTCTACCACTTTTTTTCAACACTAAAGCTTTTGAAATTAGGTGTACTTGGTTGAATATTCTGCTTTCATTTTGAGGGGCAAATTCCTCTAATCTTTTTAGATATAATTGGGCTTGGTTAAGAGAATTCTTATCAAGACTTGTTAAAATTAAATAAAATAAGGATGTCCTTATTCCGTATGGGACTTTATATTTTTCTGAGAGTTCCATGCTATTTTGAAGATATTCTGTAGCTTTCTCAAGGTTCCCTTTCATTCTATAAGTAGCACCAATTCCCATAGTATTTTCAAGGAAATCTTCAACATATCCTTCTTGTTCTGCAAGTCTAGCTGCTCTAATATAATACTTCAAAGTCCTATCTAGCTCACCTTTCTCTTTATAAATAGCACCTAGGAGATGTATAGATTGAAGTTTTGTAGAAGTGCTAATTTCTCTTATTGTTAAGCTTTGTTTAACGGATTTCAAAGCTTGATCGAAATGTCCTTTGTTAAAATAGCTAAGTCCTATTAAGTATAGACTTGTAGCAATACCAATCTGATTTTGTAACTCTTCTTGTATAGCAAAACTCTTCATGGCATAATCTAAAGCTGTAGTAGGATCACTTTTAAAATTATAGATATCTGCTATTTGGCAATATATTAGAGCAATATCTAATTTTTCATTTAATTTTTCTCGTATAACTAACCATTCTTGTGCTAACTCTAATGCTTTATTGTGATCTGCAGTATAATGACAAGCAATAGATTTTATTAATAAAAATTTGGCTTTAAATTTTAAAAATTCTGAGGATGATTTATCTGACATGGAATTAAGTAATCCTTCTGCTTCTGAAATATGTTCTAAAGCTTTTTCTAGCATTCCAAGAAATACTATATGCGCTTTTAAGAGTAAAGAATCAATTATTTTAGAAATAATTCCTAGTTTTTGACTTAGTTGATAAGCCTTTTCTCCAATTTCTACAGCTATTTTATATTGCTCTTTATAGCAACATATTTTACCTTTTAAAATCAAAATTGATAACTGTTCTTTTGTGATACTTGTTTCTTTCTTCTCGAGATTTGTAAGTATCTTAAGCGCATCTTCAAATCTAGCTTGATACATTAAGTGTTCTGCGTGGGTTAATTCTTCAAGTATTGAATCCAACAATAATATTTTTCTCCTTTAGCAAATTAAAAAACTCAGAATCTAAATAGTCATGAAAAAAAAGAAGAAAATTTAGCTTAAAAGACTTTGTAATAGGCTTGTCTTAGATAAAGGATTTATTTTCTTTAGAACTCGAGAGGATTGATTGGTTTAAAAAGAAAATCTTTAACTACACCAAAAGCATTGATTAGTTTAGCGGGTTTATTGGTATAATAATATCTTTTATACTCACAATATCTTTCAGTTGATAGAGGAAATGGAAATATACATTTTATACATTTTTCATTTACTTTACATTGCCTACAATTTCTTGTTTTCTCTCTTTCTTTTTTTAAGTTTTCGAGATTTTGAATAAGATCTGAAAATGAAAGCCTAATATTTCCTATAGAATCTGAAAACCAGCATATTCGAATTGAATCATCATTTTCTATAATAGCAGTATCTAATGTTTCACAATTAGCTTGATTTTTCGTCCATCTACACAATTGTTGGAATTCGGGTAATGGATAACTATTTAAAAGGTAATTAATGATATCCTTATTATTAAAAAGATCAATTAGGAAATTACAAAGCGCTATTGTATCAATTGGGGAATGCTCTATACTAATCAGATTTTTCATATTATCCTCCCCATTTTTATAATCATTTAAAGCTAATTTTGTATCTTTAAATCTTATTGGCATCCCAATTTGGTCATCATAGAGAGTCATTCTCCCCGATTTTAATATAGAGTTATTAACTGAATTTTCCCAACAATAGCATTCATAAAATGAGGTAGGAGAAAATTCATTATAAAGTGTCTTTTCATTCTTTTCATGGAATTTAAGATATTTAGATTTATCAGAATAAATATGGATAATAGCGCCATTTATCGCAAGGTTTTCTTGTATCCATTTCACTAATGGTGGTTTAATACTATCAGAATTAATTATTACATTATCAAAAAAGGATTTCTGCATAGTTCGTTTTGGGGATAAAGACAAAATTTTGAGAACATCATAATCAATAACCTCATTATTTTGTATTTTTGCACATTTGGGAGCTAATTTTATTTTATATACATCAAAGGGAAAGTCATTCTTAATAAGAATCTTATTTTTATCTCCCATGGGTTTAATTTTATAACCAAATCTCTTATAATTTTGAAAAATTGGCGTACCTCTAAAGATATGAAAAAAATTGTGAGTGTAAAAGTCAATATCCAGCTGATTTATAAAATCAATAGTTTTTAGTGCATCTTGAATTGTTTCACCAGGTAATCCGACCATTATGCTTACAAAGACTTTATTAAAGCCAATTTTTTTTGCATATGATGTCATATGTTTGAGTTTTTCAATGAATTCAATTTCCTTTTCAAGTTTTTCGGAATTTATATTATTTGGAGGGCTCACTTTCCCAATAGTTTTTAAAATTCTCGGGACAGCACTCTCTAGAGAAAAACCAATTGAAACAAAACCAGCTTGTTTCATTAGATCCAATAATTCTTCAGTAATCTTGTCGCATCGAGTCGTGCAAATAAGCGGTATTTTAATATCATTTTCAATCATAGATTCACAAATTTTAAAAGTCCTTGTCGGTAATATAGTAAAACTGTCATCATTAATAGGAACAGGACCTAAAAACTTTTTACATTCATTAATATATACTAACTCTTCTATTACTCTTTCTATTGAGTGAAAAAAAATATTTTTTTTACTCATTACAGCGCAATTACAGTATGTACAGTTCTGATTACATCCTCTCGCTGTGATTATTCCTGTAGGAAAAGCTCTTGATATAGGTATAACTTTTGAAAGATAAGGAGATGGAAACTTGTCTATATAATTTTTAATTGATTTATTTGAAAGAAGATCATTCCGCTCTGGATTTATGATTATTTTATTACCCTTCCGAAAAGTTATACCTTTAATACTAAATAAATTTACCTGATTTAACTTAAAATTATTTTTAGATAAATTCAAGATCAATTCAAGGAGTGTTTCTTCTCCTTCCCTTCTAACACAGATATCAACACTGCTCACACCCTCCAAAACTTCTTTAGATTGCACACTAGGGGTAGGTCCTCCAAAAATTATTATGATGTCAGAATTATAAGCTTTTAATCCATTACTTATTAAAGCACATTGCATAAAGTTTGTTTCATAAACAGTAAAGCCGACAATGTGGGGATGAGAGTTTGCTATTTTCTTGATACATTCATTAACATTGCAAGATTCATCTGAGATAAATTGTTCAGCATTAAAACTATGGTCTCTTAAATAGGTAATAACATATGCAGAACCCAAGTGATGTTTAAAATTAGTGAAATATAAATCGCCTCCAGAAGGGAAAACCATCAAAACGTCTAAAAAATTATTTTTCATATATTAATCACTATTATAAAAAATAATTCTCAGACTTACTTGCACTTATCATCAAATTTTCTCTTAAATTATCTTTTTAAATGTCCTATTTTATACAATGTTCTAAAAAAATAAAAGTGAAAAGAATAATAAAAAAAATTAAAAAGTTTTTAATTGAATTGAATTTCTAGCCTACTGTTACCCAATGACCCATTAGACTCATAATATTATCAAGATTTACATCGGTCACATTACCTGCAGTAATTAGATCCTTGAGTCGCCCTTTTATACAATCCCGTAACGCTGTTCCAGTATGACCTGCCACTATACATTCTTGAATTGCTTCAGCAATCCTAGGTCCAATACTAGGACCATATTTTTCAATAAGACGATGTCTTAAGGTTTGATTTAAATCAATTCTCACATTATCTGACATTCTATACACCTCAAAATTCTTGAACTTCGCAATAAAATTAATTTTTATGTAACATATTGGATTTTGTTACATTATAGTAAAATATTTTATATACTTAAAAAGATTTTATTTTTTTTTCAGATTACACTTAAAACACGTTATATTTTACAATTTTAATTCAAAGAAAAAAAAAAGAAAAAAAAGAATTTTATTATAATTATAATAAACAACTTAATTTCATTTTATAGGTCTTTTAAAGTGAAATTAAATCTCTCAGGATTTAATGAATAATATCCAAATGATTGTTTCCATCGCTTTAAAGCTCTTTTCTTGTCTATTAACGTATTCTTCTCATTACTGAATGGAATTTTACTAATTTCATCTCTCGGTTCTTGTTTTGAATCTTCTTGTTTATAGAATACATAATAGAATTCTTTCAAGCCTGATGCCATATTTTCCTTACTTTCTGTCAGATTTTACCACCTCTATTTTCTTTTTTCAACTACAAAAATAAATAGATCAGGATTATATTTTTAGTTTCGGCTATAGAACTCTGATTGGACTCTTAGACAAATCTTAAACCTGAGGAGAAATAAGAAGAAATTAAGATTTTACAAAGAAAATTTTAGAAAAATTTAACACATAGAGATTTATAATTCAGCCGATAATTTCTTATTATCTTGGTATAACTTATCAACTATAAAATTGAAAGCTTCAATAACGCCTTGCCCTGTTTTTGCTGACGTTATGTAATTTCCGAGTAACTTAAGTTTATTTACAACTCCCTCATTACGGGAATGATCTAAATTATTCTCATCCACTAAATCTACCTTATTAGCAAATAGAACTACTGGGATATTACCACAAAATTTAATAATATCCTCATGCCAATTTGAAATATGGTTGAAACTCTCAACACCAAGGTCATTATCTTCTAAACTATACACAATAATGGCCATTTTACTATTTTTAAAAAAAGATGGACGAGCAAAATTAAATTCATCTTGACCTGCAATATCCCAAAATAATAATCTAATTTTATCTCCTTCAATTTCTTTATCATATATAGAAAATTGAGCTCCTATTGTTTTGATATAATCCTCTTGAAAGGAACCTTGTGTGAATTTTTGAATTAGGGACGTTTTACCTACTCTTCCATTCCCTATTACGGTTATTTTAAATGTGAATTTTGATCCTGAACTCTTCATTTGCCTTTCTTATAGAATTAGTAAGGTGTTTTGTGTTTAAATTAAGATTAGTTTTATGTAAATATAAAAGTATGTTTTCTTGATAATTATATTATATCAAAAAATAGGTAAAACTATCATTATCATTATAGATTAAATAAAAAGTTCAATTTCAAAAATTATTAGTTTTGCCAAACTCGAATGGGATCAATTTATAAGAGTATTAAGGAGGGGTTTGGAACAGCAAGTTATTCAAATAGAATAAGGATTTTTGAACCGATTTATCAGAATCAATAACCTACTCATAATTATTTGGACTCTTTTACCACCCCTATTAAAGAATGAAATAGAGAGCCCGTATTGTTATTTTCTCCTAACAACCGAGCTCTCCCTTAACTGCTGCCCATCTCTCCCATATTTACATTCGCCCTCTACGCATGAGAAAATACTTTCAAAAAAGAAAGTACTATAGTTTAATACAATAATATTGTATATATAGTTTGTTTTTGTGAAGTCCATACGGAGTCTTGGATCAACAATGGATCATAAAGTATAAATAGATTTTAAGACAATAATCATTTAAGGATCATTAAATAAAGAGCCTTAAGAATGGTTACTAAATGTCAATATCCTCCTGAAGAGATAATAAAACCTGTTTTTGGTAAGCCTAACTATGAGTTTATCATACTTTGGATTTTGAATAATAATGAAGTATGCACTTGGGCAAATCTGAAAGAAAAAGTTAAACATTCAACATTATCAATCTATCTAAACAGACTTAAGGATAAAGGTCATATTGAAAAAAGTACATTCAATCAGTATAAAATTACATCTAAAGGTAAAGATAGGTATTATGAACTATCTGAAGCAAGGCAAAAAAAGCGAAAATTAAGTTACCCTCCCAAGGCTATACGTAAAAGAAGGAATTATGATCACTGGATTCTTTGGATGGTGTATAATAATAATTATTGCAAATGGTCGGATTTTCTTGAGCCTCCTCTTTCTATCAATCAATCTTCTTTATCTAAAAACCTAAATTCATTACAAGATAAAGAATTTGTAAGAAAAGAAGAAAAAGAATATAGGATTACTCGATTAGGAAAGACTGAATATTCAAATATGCTAAGACTATATGATTTAGACAGGCAATCAATCTTAGAGGAAGAAGGTAAACGGATTAAAGAAATTACTAAAAAAACAACCAGCTTCTTTGAAGAGTATAAAATAAAAGACAATGATATTAAATTTCGGTTTTTAAATAATAAACTAAAGCTACCTTATGAAAAAGTTAAATCTACTTTAGATAATGAAGAAGAATATGATAAAGTTTTGCTATATCTCTCTATAGATCATCCAGATCTATTTCCTAAGTATATTTCCCCAGAGGAATTTTCAAAAAAGTATAACATTAATCTTGTTAAACTTAATTTCGTAATTCTTCGGATTGTAGAAGAAAATATCTTTCCAATTAAATTTTTCAAAATAGAATCCGCTAATGGAAAAATATTCTATTTTCAAGTGAATGAAAAGTTAGAGAGAATGCTTAATGCTATTGTTGAGGATAATATAACTAAATTTTCATATTTGAACAATCTATACGAAGAAAATCCAAGTGAAACGTCACCATTAACAATGGAAAGTACTGTTACGTCTATTTTAGATGAAATTTGCGATACTCTTTTCGATAATGGTTTAAGGGAATCATTGAAGAATTTTTTACCTGGGTATATTAATTATCTAGCATATAAAATCGAGAGAGAGAGAAAATTAGTTGATACATATGATAAATTAGAAGGATTAATATGGCAAGAAATCCAAACGAAATTTTTCGATCTGATTGAAGTTAATTATCCGTTAGGGTCTAATGAAGTTAACAAAGCTCTTCAAGAGATTGATAAAGCTATTAAATTGAATCCTAAAAAACCGGATCTATTTTATTCAAAAAGTAAAATTTTAATTGATATAGGTGAATACAAGGAAGTATTAGCAATTTTAGATAAGATGCTTAAGGATTTTCCTAAAGAAGAAAAGAATGTTCAAATTAAAATAGCGTATGTTCTTAAAGAAATGAAAAACACTAAATCGGGATTGGAAATTATCGAGACTTTACTTGAAAAATATCCTGAAGACAACGATCTTCTTAATTATAAAGCATTCTGGTTACAATATCTAAATCGTAGAGAAGAAGCTTTAGAAGTAATCCAAAATCTTATAGAGAATGAGCCAGATAACGCGACGTATCATGACACATATGGCGAAATTTTGATGTTCTTTAATGAACATGAACATGCCATTGAAGAATTTCTAAAATCAATTGAAATAAGTAGTGATGATTGGTATGTGTATCAAACTTACATTAAATTAGGAATTTGTTATAAGGAATTAGAAAATTTCGATTTAGCAATTGAATATCTCCAGAGAGGAATAGAATCTACAGAAGAATCGGCAGGTGATCAAGAGGCAAAGACTAAATGGATTACAATTGCTAATCTGTTTCTCGCAGAAATTGAGCAACTAGAAGCTGAATTCTGATATCAAAAAAAAAAGAAAAAAAAATTTAATTATTTTCTACTAATTTTTCCAATTCATCTATTTTGTCTGAGAGATATTTGATTCCTTTTTTCCAGAAGGTAGGATCATTCAAATCGATACCAATTTCAGCCAACATCTCTTCAGGAGAAAGCGAACTCCCTAGAGAAAGTAACTTTAAATATTTAGGAACGAATTCCTCTTTCTGTTCGAGATACATTTGATAAATTGAAATCACTAAAAGATTAGACATGTTATAGGCATAAACATAGAATGGAACGCTCAGAAAGTGGGGAACTACAAAAATATAGGGCGCATACTCTTCTCGGATATTAGTCATAGAATTCCTAAACATTAATTCCATTTCTTTTACAAAAGCATCTTTGATTTCTTCTGTTGTGGGCAATTTCTTTTCCAATAATCCATGAATGGCTTTTTCAAATCTATAAAAAGCATTTTGTCTATGTGAAGTTCCAAACTTTGATTCAATAGTATTACATAGTAACGAAATTTTTTCATCCTTTGACAAATCTGTATTCATCAAATAATCAGTTATTAACATTTCATTGAATACAGATGCTATTTCAGCGACAACGAGAGAGGTTTCAATATTTACAAAATTTTGTTCTCTTTGGATATAATATGCATGGAAAGCATGACCAAGTTCATGAGCTAAAGCACGTACCGAATCAACAGTATCTACAAAATTAACAAAAACGAAACCGTAATGTTTTTGCTTTCCATGTGCACAAAAAGCGCCTCTATTTTTTCCTTTTCTTGGAGTAACATCGATGTGATTTATTTCAACCATCTTTTCTATAATGTTTTTAAATTCATGATAAAATTTTTTATCAGAATCTTTTATTAAATCTAAAGCTTCTTGGTAAGAATATTTTCTTGTTATTTGTCCAATTGGCGCGTATAAATCTGACATATGTAATTCGGGAAGGTTTAGGAGTTTTTTCTTTATATTATAATATTTTTCAACTATAGGATAACTCTCTGTGGTAACCTTTCCACATACCTCAACACTCTCATCACTTACTTCATTTTCTAAATTTCTTCTTGATATAGGTTTTTTGAAATTTCTTTTAGCGCATTCTAAATCCCAATCTCTTAAGATATTATTGTAAATATGAGTAAAAATCATCTCATTTTTCTTGTATTCTGCCACAATTTTTTGTAGAGCTTTGTATCGAAGATCCTTATTCTCCTGATACATATAAGCAAAAAGTTCTGCTTCAGTTAGTTTCTTCATTTTGCCATCTACTTCAAAATCAAAAGTGAAATTACTTTTAAATTCATTATAAAGCTTGAGAAAGCCTTTTGCACCGGTCATATCCTTCATTAAGATAACCTGTTCTTCTTTTTCTGAAAGTTGATGCATTTTTTTCATCCTATTGAATTTAAGAGCATGTGTATAACGTTCTAATTCTGGAGCTTTTATTAATTCTTCAAATTTATTATCAGAGATTTTATTTAACTCCAAATTAAAAAATAAGAGCTTTTGTTGAATTTTCACTTTAAACTCATCAATTTTTGAATAGAAAGCTTTTATTTCATCATCAAGATTATTTGTTCTTAATAATAATTCAGCAAATAATTCAAAGTAGAATGTTTTTTCAGACACTTTCTCATACTCCTGAAACCATTCTAGAAGTTGTTTTGGTGTGAATGAAGGATCCTCTAACTTACTTTTGACATTTTGAGAAAAGTCTTCTGCTAATTTTTCTATCTCTTGGATATCTTTTTCAATTAATGGATCATTGATATCTGTATAGAAATCACTTAAGTCCCATTTAATGATTTCTTGTGTCATAATGCAGAAAGTAAAGTACCATTATTTGAAGTTTACTAAGATTGAATTCTGATTATGAAATTTTACGATTTTATTACCCTAAAATTTCTATCACTTCTCTAAAGTACAAATAGGTTCATTACTTTTAATATAATTAATGAAAGATACTCAAATACCTTATAATCCCAATCCAATCAATCCTATTGATGAGTATGCTGAAGTAAAGCTAAGTGATATTCATGGTTTAGGATTATTTGCTAAAAAAAAAATACCAAAAGGCACTATATGGTGGCATGCACGTCCACAGGATGTGTTAATTATTTCAAAAGGTCATTTCTTAACCCTTAATTCGTCTCATAAAACAACTTTTATAAGAGATTTTATGCATTATATACTCACTTATTCTTATTATGAAAGGGACCTTGATGCTCTAATTTTTTGTCTGGATAATTCAAGATTCGTTAATCATTCTTTTAATGCTAATTCTGGTGCCTCTGAAGATGAAAATGGATTTTGTGCTGTTGCTTTAAAAAATATACAACCAGGAGAAGAAATCACTGAAGATTATTCCAAATATACACTTTGTTCATGGTTAGAAAAATATAAGAAATATTTTGACCCTTGCTGTTGGTAAACAATTCCTATATAATAGATTGGAGATGTTTTGTATTTATAATTGTGAAGATAATGCCTTAGATTCATTATACAACTTATCAATAATAGCGTTAAAAGATTCATAAACTCCTTGACCTGTATTTGCTGATGTTAGATAATATCCCAAAAAATCGTGTTTTTTTACAGAATCTTGAATTTCTGTAGGGTCTAAATTATTCTGCTTAATCAAATCGACTTTATTAGCAAATAAAACTACAGGAATATCGCTACAATACTTCTTTAACTCATTGTGCCAATTTTCTATATGTTTAAAACTTTTTTCACCTATTTCATTATCCTCAAGGCTAAAAACAATTATACACCCTTTACTTTCTCTATAAAATAATGGATGTAGAAAATTAAAATCATCTTGGCCAGCAATATCCCAAAAAATTAAATTAATTACATCCCCATTAATTTCTTTATCATATCTTGAAAATTGGGCCCCAATAGTTTTGATATAATCTTTCTCGAAAGTACCTTTGGTGAATTTTTTAATTAAGGATGTCTTTCCTACTCCTCCATCACCTATAATAGAGATTTT
>JABXKB010000432.1 GCA_013375485.1 Promethearchaeota archaeon
AGCCATTTATCTCCTCCCATAACATCAACTACTGATTTTGTGAAACTATTTTCTAAAACATCAAAAATATTATCCCAAAGTAATGATTTCGCCTTTTTACCACTCTTTTCATATTCGATTTTAAGTATTTTTCCTTCAGAGGTATCATCAATAATCTGAAAGGTTCCAATAAATTGCTTACCTGAAGTAATTTTAAAAATATTAGATGCTGTATCTTCAACAGTTGATTGTTTTCCAATAAATTTGAATAACATTTTTCCTCTTAAATTATTAAGATATGTCTCAACTGATTGTTTTGTTGTATCTTTGATAAAATCAAGCCCATAATCTGGATGGCATTTTATAGTTTTTGGCATAATATTATTTAAGCCTATATTCTTTTAAAGATTTTCACATAATTGTGTATTTTATGATTTATTTTGGTCCCGGTTTTGATAATCTCATTCTAAATTCTTTAATAATACTTTCCCATATTTCCCTAGCCGTTTCACTATGCTCTTCCCATTCAATTTGAATTTCTTTTTTCTTTTTATCTCCCTCTATAATCTGAAATGTTGCTTTATAAGAGGAACCAGATGATATACTTAATAAATTTGGTTCTAATTCATCACAAATAGTTTCAATTCTTTGCCAATTGACATTATCTCTAAACGCATTAAAGAATCTTTCAACAAAAAGTTTGATATAATTCTTGATATAAATAATCTTCCATTTTGGGTGGCAACTAATAACATCTTTTATTTTTCTAATTTCTTGGTATGATTCTGTTTCAATTTCCATACCCTGTTTTACCGGTTTTTGCTCACTATGAGTTCTGATGTATTTTAAAATTATCTCTTTAGTTTCTACGTCTCCTATCTCTTCAGCCATTCTAAGTGCTTCATTGAATAGTTTTGATGCTTCTTCATATTTTCCCTGAGATTGCCTTATTGTACCGATATTGTGAAGACATATTAAATTCAAACTTTTATCTCCCAATTGTTCAGATATCTTTAGTGCTTCTTCATGTCGTTTCAAGGCTTCTGAATAATTTCTTTGATTAGCATAAACTAGTCCACTATTGTTTAATAGACTACTTTTAAAGCGTATATTACCTAATTGTTCAGCAATCTTGAGCGCTTCTTCGTAATATTTCAATGCTTCAGGAAAGCGCTCCTGTATTCTATATATATCTCCAACATTATTAAGGTTTATTATAGTTCCATTTAGGTTGCCGTATTGTCTATGAATCTTAGCAGCTTCCTTATAAAGATTTGAAGCTCCAGGGTAATCGTTTTTTCTTACATAAACAACGGCCATATTATTATAAATACTAGATATTAGCTGTAAACCTATGTCCCCTCCTATATCTACAGCGATCTTTTTTGCCTCTTCTAATGTTTTTAAAGCATCTGTATATTTTCCTTGTGAATTAAAAAGTTCTCCCGTATTATTGAGGACGATTGCCTTCCACATAGGATCTCCCATATCCTCAGTAATTTGTTTAAGCTTTTTGAGACACCTCAATGCATTATCATACATATCTTTTTGGATATAAATTTTATGGGGTATATGATGTTTTATTAAGTCAGTTACATCCGGATAGATGTTCTTGAGATAATCTTTAGGTCGTAAGGAAAAGTTTTCTGAGCTTAAGCCCGGTTTAGAATCTATTAATCCTTCTGCCATTTTCTTTGTATTTACATTTATAAGGTATACGTGATCCGCATTTTTCGTTTGCCAAATCTCAAAAAGTATCTGAACAACTTTTCTTAAATTCAGGTCCAAATCGTTTAATGATTGAGGTGTGCGGTCATCAATCTCAAATATTTGCTCATTTCCCATTTCAATGTCTTGTGAATAATTTATCCAAATTACATTTTGTATTTGTTTTAGAAGTTTTAATGTAGGTACAATATCGAAATCGTCACTTCCAGAATAACCTATAATAGCTAATGACCGTTCTTTGGTGATATTCTCAAATAGAGGTTGTTTAAATGACTCTAGCTGAAATACGTTTTCTCCTTCTTTATTTGACCCGAATGCTTGAATTGTAGCAATTAATGAATCTTTTGTGTCCTTTTGTGTAACTACATTTTTAGGAGAACCATGTACTTTATAAACAGTTTTTTTTCCTTGATTTAATTGTTCATACGGGTCAGCAAATACTTCAAAATCTTCTTTGGTTATTACTGGAATAATTTCCTCGATAGGAACTCCTGATTGATTTAATGCATATTCAATCAAGTGATCAAAATTAGTAGTCATCACAAAATGCCCTTTTTTTATCATTTCAACCAAGAAGAAATGCTGGATATTTGGTTTATCACATATACCGTAGTAATCAATAAGCGCAAGTTTTTCATCTAAGGAGTCTCGAAAAATCTCAACTAGGGTTTCAAATCGCAATTCTCCTAATTTTATTAGCTCTAAAATCCGTTCCCTCTCTGATTTATCACATGCATGGTCAATAATGGCTTCCATCATCTCATAACCTGCGGGAAGGCAAGAGGGACTATTAATAGAACATCCAGCACCTACTAGAAAAGTGAACTTCCCATTAATATTAAAAATGTCATTTACCTTAAGATTCGTAAGCTTCATACTAATTCTTAATATATGATATTTTTGACTAATTTTATATTTCCCG
>JABXKB010000161.1 GCA_013375485.1 Promethearchaeota archaeon
TATGAACGAGAGGATGAAGAAGTAGATATTAATGTAGGGTCAATAGTTCTTGCTCCTGGATTTGATGAATTTATCCCTCAACAAGCTAATAAATATGGTTATGGTAAATATAAGAATGTTGTCACCAGTATTGAGTTCGAGCGTATATTAAGCGCTAGTGGACCTTATGCTGGAAGAGTACTCAGACCTTCTGACGGTGATATTCCAGAAAAAGTTGCTTTCCTTCAATGTATAGGATCTAGGGATTATACGGGAGAAGGGCAACCTTATTGTTCTTCTGTGTGTTGCATGTATACAGCCAAAGAAGCTGTGATTGCTCATGAGCATCAACATGAAGTAAAACCTACCATTTTCAGTATGGATATAAGAGCTTATGGAAAAGATTTTGATAAATATATTATTAGAGCTCAAGAAGAATACGGTATCCGGTATATTAGAAGCAGAATTTCTTCGGTTACAGAAGTTCCTGAGACAAAAGATTTAAGACTCCGTTATGAAACTGAGGATGGGAAAGTGATTGAAGAAGATTATAATATGGTGGTTTTGGGAGTCGGATTAAATCCACCAGATGATGCAAAATATCTTGCGGAGAAATTTGATATTGAACTAAACGAATTTGGATTTGCTAAGACGGAAATTTTTAATCCAGTACAAACCTCAAAAACGGGTATCTTTGCATGTGGTGCTTTTTCTCAACCAAAAGATATCCCTGAAACAGTCACTCAAGCAAGCGCAGCAGCTGGATGTGTCCATCAAATATTATACGAAAAGAGAGGAACATTAATTACAGAAAAAACATTACCTCCAGAAATTTTCGTGGCAGGACAACCGCCTAGAATTGGGGTATTTATTTGTCATTGCGGAATTAATATAGGTGGATATGTTGATGTTCCAGAAGTGACTAGATATGCAAGTACTCTCCCAAATGTTGTTATGGCAGATCGTAATTTATATACATGTTCTGCTGATACTCAAGGGATAATAAAAGAAAAAATAGAAGAATATCATCTTAATCGAGTTATTGTTGCATCATGTACTCCAAGAACTCATGAACCCTTATTTCAAGAGACAATTAGAGAAGCAGGGTTGAATAGATATTTATTTCAAATGGCGAATATTCGCGATCAGTGTAGTTGGGTTCATATGAACCAACCTGTAGAAGCTACTCAAAAAGCAAAAGACCTAGTGAGGATGGCTGTGAATAAAGCAAGGCGAATAGCTCCAATAGATAGAATAAAGTTAGGAGTAACAAAAAAGGCAATGGTAATTGGTGGAGGAATAAGTGGTATGGTCGCTGCTCTTAATATTGCGAGCCAAGAAATCGAAACTCACTTAGTTGAAAAAGAAACAGAATTAGGAGGTTTTGCTAAACATATTTATCATACCCTTGAAGGAGGAGATGTTCAAGCTTATTTAAAAAATCTAATAGAACAAGTTAAGTCTAATAAATTTATTCATGTATATACTAATGCTGAAATAGAAAGTCTAGATGGATATATAGGAAATTTTAAATCTTCAGTTATTCATGGTCCTAAGAATGAGAGAGCTGAATTTGATCATGGAGTCGTTATTTTAGCTACAGGAGCTAAAGAATATGAACCAAAAGAGTTTCTCTTTGGCCAAAATAAAAATGTAGTTTTGCAATCAAAATTTGAAGAAATGCTAAATACAGATAGTGTTATTAAGAATAAAAAATCAGTTGTTATGATTCAATGCGTTGGTTCAAGAAACGATGAACATCCTTATTGTAGTAAAATGTGTTGCGCAGAAGCTATTAAGAACGCCTTGTTAGTTAAAAAATTAAATCCATCAACTGAAGTTACTATTCTATTTCGAGATATTAGAACTTATGGATTTAAAGAAAAATATTATAGAAAAGCAAGAGAAGAAGGTATCATTTTCCTTCGATATGATGAAGATAGTCCTCCAGAAATTATTACTGAGGATTCTACATTAAATGTAAAAGTTAAAACTGCAAAAACGGGAGACTTATCAATCCCCGCAGATTTATTAGTATTAAGTGCTGGAATTGTGGCATCTCACGAGGAAAATGAAGAACTTGCAAAAATGCTAAAAGTACCTTTAAATGATGATAATTTTTATTTAGAAGCCCATGTTAAGCTTCGTCCTGTAGATTTCGCTACAGAAGGGATATTTGTTGCTGGATTAGCTCACTGTCCAAAAACTATTGAAGACTCAATTTCACAAGCTAATGCGGCTGTTTCGAGAGCATGTACAATTCTTTCTAAAGATGAAATTGAAGCAGAAGGTAAAACAGCTATGATTGATATGGCTCGTTGTATAGGGTGCGGTATGTGTGTAGAGAATTGTGCGTACAATGCAATAGAGCTAATTGAAGATAGAAGATTTGGATTAGTAGCATCAATCAATCAAGCATTATGTAAAGGGTGCGGAGCTTGTAGTGGGAATTGTCGATGTAGTGCCATCGATATTTTAGGCTTTACAGCCGAACAAATATATGAAATGATTACAGGCCGCATAGGCTAAAAGAGGTTTAAAAAAAATGACTGAAACAGTTGTAGAAGATAAAAAAGTTGAAGAGAATTGGGAACCAAAGATCATCGCATTCTTATGTAACTGGTGTTCTTACGCGGGAGCTGATTTAGCAGGTGTAAGTAGAATTCAATATCCCCCAAATATAAGAATTGTTAGAGTCCCATGTAGTGGTAGGGTTAATCCCTATTTCATAATAAAGAGTCTGGTTGATGGTTGGGATGGAATTTTGGTATCGGGTTGTCACCCTGGAGATTGCCATTATATCAGCGGAAATCTCGTTGCAAGGAGACGATTTGCCATTTTAAAAGAACTCTTAGAATTTTTTGGGATTGAACCCGGGAGAGTTCAATTTATGTGGGCATCTGCTGCTGAGGGGGAACGTTTTGCAGTGTTGGTTCGGAAAGCTACAAAAATAGTTAAAGCATTAGGACCAAATACTAAATTTCAAAAGGAGTGGTGTTAAGAATGGGAATAGAAGCAGATAATAAGGAAATTGTAAATTCAATAAGAGAAAATGCTAAGAAATTACTTAGTGAAAATCAAGTTGATGTAGTAATTGGTTATTCTCAAGGTACTGTACCCTTGAGTACTACACCAATTATTATCAGAAAAGAAGAAGATGTAGATAAATTAATTTGGAATAACTTATGTTATATTAATTTAGCAAGATATTTGGCTCCTTTAATGCCTCAACTTTGTGATTCAGAAGGAAATTCTTTGAAAATTGGAATTGTTGCTAAAGGTTGTGTTGGTAGGGCAATAAATCTTTTAACTGTGGAGAAACAAGTCGATCTAGATAAGATAATAATGATAGGATTTAACTGCAATGGAATAGTTAACAGAAGTAAAATTGATCTGGAAATTGGCGAAAAGGAGATTCTAGATGTTTCTATATCTGGAGATGATATTATTGTAAAAGGACATGATTGGGAGAAAAAATTTCCTTATGATCAATACATCAATGAGCTGTGTAAAGTGTGTCAAATAAAATCTCCTTCTGCTGATGCTGCAAATTGCGTAGGGGAATGTCAAGAACTAGAATCTATACATGAAGAATTTTCAGATATTGCTGAATTTGAATCGAAATCAGCTGATGAAAAATGGGCTTATATTAAAGATGCTTTACAAGTATGTACTCTATGTTACAGTTGTCGTCAGGCCTGTCCTGTATGTTATTGCAACCTTTGTTTTGTAGATCAAAATTTACCCGTATGGTTCGGTAAAACTACTCAATTTACTGATATATTAACATTTCATTTAATACGTGCTCAACATCTGGCAGGTAGATGTGTAGCGTGCGGAGCTTGTTCATCAGTATGTCCCGTTGGCATTGATCTGAATATTATCACAAGAAAGTTAGAAAAAATTGCGAAAGAAAGATTTGATTACACCTCAGGACTTAATGTAAAAACTGTTCCCCCAATGATGGATTTTAAAATGGAAGATGAAGAAGAATTTATGTTGGAGGAAGATTAAAAAGGTGAATTAAAAAATGGATCAAAAAATATTGAAAAAGGATCAAGTTGGAAAATTATATAATGACCTTGTAGGAGAGTATGATTTTTATGCTCCTATTAATAAAAAGGGAAACATTGTCTTTGAAAAGATTGAAAATCCAGAAGATGTTCTTTTGGATTACTTAAATTCAAAGATTCCACCGAAATCAGTTTTATTTCCTCAAAATGAAGTGTTATTTGAATACACTTTAGATGAAAAAGACGTTGAAATAACTGATAGACAGGATTTAGAGCAAAAAATCTTGATTTTTGGAATCCGTCCGTGTGATGCTTATAGTTTTGAATTAATGGCTAATTTCTTTTCATTTCATGGAGATTGGGAAGATGAAATCTATTTAAAGAAAAAAGAAAATACAACACTTATAGGAATCGGTTGTAATACTCCAAGAACTACATGTTTTTGCACATCTGTTGGTGGAAATCCTTTCAATAAGGAGAATATGGATGTATTTCTAACTGATTTAGAAGAAACTTATTTAGTTGAAGGAATCAGTGATAAAGGTAAAAAGATGGTTCAAAAGTTATCATGGCTTTCTGATGCATCTAAGGGTGATTTGAAAAAAGCTGAAGAATTAGCAAAAATAGCTGAAGAATCAATAACTACAAAAATTGATGTTG
The DNA here is from genome assembly GCA_013375485.1 of Promethearchaeota archaeon. GTDB lineage: Archaea > Asgardarchaeota > Lokiarchaeia > Sigyniarchaeales > SOKP01 > Loki-b32. Next base: position 4,653 of record JABXKB010000161.1, read on the forward strand.
AGACGGTTGTAAAAAACTTAGATACATGTTTTGAAGACCCTGTATGGGATGAAATCAGTGAAGCTTGTATAGGGTGCGGTTCTTGTGCCTATTTATGCCCCACCTGTACGTGTTTTGATGTTATTGACGAAACAGATCATTATAATAATCGAGGTAGAAGAATTAGAATTTGGGATACCTGTCAATCGTGTCTTTATACAATGGAAACAAGTGGTCATAATCCTCGAGATACCAAAATCCAACGTTGTCGAAACAGAATTATGCATAAGTTCAGCTACTATCCTACAAATTATGATTTATTAGGTTGTGTAGGTTGTGGTAGATGCATTACTGTCTGCCCTGCTAATAATGACCTTCGAGTAATATTAGATAAAATAAATAAAATAGAAAAAAAGGAGGGTGAGAAAGTAGTTGCCTAATCCTTATATACCATATATTACTAAAGTAAAATCGATAGTATCAGAAAATAAGGTTAATGATATTAAAACTATCGAGTTAGAGTTTAAGAATGAGGAAGATTACAAAAAATTTAATTATATTCCCGGACAATTTGCTGAAATTAGCTTAATCGGAAAAGGGGAATGCCCTATAGGGATAGCTTCATCTCCTACTGAAGAGGGAACCATAAAGTTCACTATTAAGAAAATGGGGACTGTCACTTCAGGGTTTCATAATTGTGAAGAAGGAGACATAGTTGGGGTAAGAGGTCCTTGTGGAAACGGCTGGCCAGTTGAAGAAATGAAAGGCAAAAATATCGTGGTTATTGGAGGAGGATTTGCATTCTCAACGCTTCGATCATTGATAATTTATTTACTAGATGAGAAGAATCGAAAAGATTATGGTGATATTACTGTTATATATGGAAACCGAGATCCAGGAGAAGTATTATACCAGGATATATTAGATGAGTGGAAAAAACGAGATGATATTAAGGTAGTTTTAACTATTGACCGTGAAGCAGAGGGATGGACTGAAGAAGTAGGGTTTGTTGCACCCATCGTTAAAAAGGTTGGCCCAAGTTCGGATAATGCTGTTGCAGTTATCTGTGGACCGCCAATAATGATTAAAACAACAATAGCGGTTATGGAAGAATTAAATTGGAAAGATGAGCAAATCCTAAATAGTTTAGAAATGCGAATGAAGTGCGGAATTGGAAAGTGTGGGCGATGTAACATCGGAAATAAATTTGTTTGTGTTGATGGACCTGTTTTTTCTCTTGCTGAACTCAAGAAAATGCCGAATGAATATTAATTTAATATAAAAATAATTTTCAAAATTAACAACAAATAGGTGAAAATAATTGGCTGATAAAGCAGTTTCAAAAACTTTTGAAGATTTGATAAAAGAAGTTCATGAACCTGGATTATGTGGAGAGTGTGGGGGATGTGTTAGTTTTTGCTCAGCTGGAGAATTAAAAGCTATTGAAATGTCGGAATCAGGACCCCCAAAATATATAAATAAAGATAAGTGTCTTAAATGCGGTATTTGTTATTTTGTTTGTCCTCAAACCCATGTATTAAATGATCAATTAAATAAAAAATTTAAATATGAAGCACCTATTGGGAATCAGATAAAAGTTGCTTCATGTCATGCTAGTTCTGAAGAAATTAGAAAGCAAGCTACTGATGGTGGTGCTGTTACAGCAATTCTAAGTTATTTATTAGACAATAAGTTAATAGATGGAGCAGTTGTTTGTAAAAGAAAAGGTCCATTCAATAGAATTCCATTTTTTGCTACAACGAAAGAAGATTTAATAGAAGCCGCTGGTTCTCATTATGATGTTTCCAGTCAGGTCGTTGGATTGGAAAAGTATAATACTTTTATTGCTGCCAATATTACCTTGAAAAAAGTTATGAGTCCTGATTTATTAAATATAGCTGTTGTTGGAACTCCTTGTCAAATTAATTCAATTAGAAAAATGCAAGAATTAAGTATACTTCCGGCACACATCGTCAAATACACATTAGGTTTATTCTGTTATTTAAATTTTTCATTTAACGACGAGGATAGAAAAATGCTCGAAGAAAAATTTAAGTTTTCATTTGAGGATGTTGATAGTATGAATATTAGGGAAGATCTTATCCTGTATTTTAAAAATAATGAGGTTTTGCATATACCCTTTTCAGATTTGCACGAAATAGGACGCCCAGCTTGCTTTGCATGCCCTGATTTTTCCAATATTTATGCAGACATCTCTTTCGGAGGTCTCGGATCAGAAGAGAAGTTAACCACAACGATTATTCGAACTAAGATTGGTGAAGAACTCTATAGAAACGCTTTAAATAAAGGATATATTAAAGAACCATTAGAATTAAATAAATCAAATAAAAAAGATGAAATACTAGCAAAAATTAAAGACTTTAGTAAAATGAAAATTGAACGAGCAGAAACGACATTAAAAAGTAAAAAACCTTAAATAGATAAAATTTAAGTATTTTTAATTTTCTTACTACTCTTTTTTTCATTCTCTATACTATAAGTTTCAGCTAAATGTGGTATGAGATAGTATACTACTACCAAATAGAGTGGAATTAGTGATAATTCAACAAAAATTGAAATGATAAAGGGAAATTTAGGGCCGATAAAATCCCAAACTATACCACCTAGAATTGGTCCAATTACACTTCCTAAGAAGGTAAAGAATTCTCCAGTTCCTAAGATTTTTCCTCGATGTTCTACAGTGATTCTACTTACAAGATTTTGAAATATTAGACTAGCAGCCATCATAATAGTCATGTCGACTAACAATAGGGCGGAAAATATCCAAATATTCCCAGAATTAATTAATAACCATGTAACTAAAGCGCCTAAGAAACTTGCAATTGTTATCCCAATTGAGGGCCGAAGTTTATCTACAAGTGCGCCTAATTTTGGAGCAAAGAGAGTCGCTAAAATTCCAGCTGGTAAATAAGCCCATATAACTAAATTAACATTACTTTCAATGTTCTCTAATAAATAAATATTCAAAAAAGGTCTTGCAATTGAACTATTGATACTACCTAAGAAGAGCACGCTCAATAAAAAGAATATCCCTATAATAATTGCCTTGGAATTGAATAATTTTGATTTATTCGATGAATCATTAGTTAAAGCGTTATTTTGAGAAGAATTTTCTGAAAACTTAATTGATTCATCTACATTTAGATGAAACCTTACACCTGCTATAAAATTTCCAATTCCATAAACTGGAATTGCGCCATATATAATAAATGGATTACTAGTAAATATCCCCGCAATCATTACAAGATTAAAGCCAAAAAGGGAACCAATTATTTGCCCTATAGCATTCGCAGAGTTAGTTTTACCATATGCTTGAGAGCGATTATCTTTATTCGATTTTTCCGCTACGAATGTATTAAAAGGGACCCAAAAGATTCCTGCCATAAAACCCAAAATAAAAGTTCCTACTCCTAATAATATAAGGTAATTAGTAATTATAGCAGCATAAATTATAAAATAACTAAGCGCACGTCCGTATGAGCCTATTAACACTAAAAATGTTCTCGATTTAATCCGATCTGTTATAAATCCGGTAATAAAACCACTAATCATACGGCCTAATACTTGTACAGACACTATCAAACTCAATTGAATACCAGTTGCTCCCATATTAGTACGAGCAATTACAGGTACCCAAAAACCAATAAAAAAGAAGCCTAAGCTATTTAAAAGCACAATTTTGAGCATATCATTGAAATCTAATGTAAACCGTTCCTCATCAGTCTTGAATAATTTCATCATTTTATAGAAACAGAAATACTATAAAATCTGAAATATTTGATTTAATTTATCGTTTTTTTTTGAATTCGTTTACTCTTCTGTAATCCCGTCTTTTAGTAGAAAATTGTATTATTTGATAATAATTAATTTACTAATCTTATTAGTTAAAAATAACTTTTTTTATAGTGTTTAGTTGGTTTATTGATTTCTTCAGCCTCTAATTTTTCTAAGTATCTCTTTTTTATTGGGGCTTGTCTGTAGAGTCTGAAATATTCCCAAACTTCACGCTTCATTTCTAAATTTTCATTCTTCATTTTAAGCGGTTTGGTGTTTTTTTCTTATTGAATTAAAAGAAAAGATGAAATTATATATTCTTTAATGAGACCAATTTTTATGTATAATAATTTAGATTTAAATTTCAAATATATTTCCTGTGTTATAGATAGTACTATCTAAAGCTAAAATAATCTGCCCACCCGAAGCGATTTCCACAGCATAATTTATGCCTTCTAAAACTCTATGCATCATGAATTCATAAGCTCTAAAACAATCTTCCAGTTGAGGCATCTGTTTTTCAGCATAACATTTTGAGATAGCAGGAATTAGTTCTGGAATAAAATCTTGGCTTATCATCATTTCTTCTGCATCTAAATCTGCTTCTTTTGCTAACGTAAATGGTTTATAGACATCCATTTGTGCAAACATTACTCTACATACAAATAAAGAAGCTTTAATTTCTTTCATAATAAATTTAATTCTATTTTTATCATCAAGATATTTTTTAAAAGTTATAGCATTAATTATATCTTCATTGGTAATAATTTTAGAAGTATCCATTAATTCACTCACCCTATCTGACATCCGTTTTGAAGATAACATTAATTTAAGATTCATTTTATTTTTCTTATAATAATCCTTATAAAATGCAGAAAGAAATGTATGCGCTCCTAAATATCCTTGCTCTTCAGAAGGATCTAATTTATAATTATTATCTTTAAATCTATCCATAAAATTCTTAATAACTAAAAATTTCAACTTTAATCGATGTAAAGCTAAAAATAAACATAATCTTGTTTTAGCATATGCTTCTACATTTCCCATCCGAAATCTATCGTGATGGTCTCTAGCATACATAACAATAGGTTTCAGTTTATTTACAATAACTTCCATGAAATATTCAATGATGTGTTCAAGGGGCTCACAATCTATTACATGAAATTTTTCTATTAATTTATCACTAGAAGGTTGACTCTGTGGTAATTCCTTAATTTCATCATAATTGTAATATTCAAGAAATAGAGAACTCAAGGCTTCCATCTCTAAAACGGTGCGACATGGAATAAAAACCTTGTTTAAATCATATAAGATTGGATTACTTTCTGGCATATTTTAAACTCCTCTTGACATAATTTTATACAATATGGGGAAAACCCTCTTTCTTATCAAGTAACATTTAATCCTTTATCTATAATAAATTTATTATCGAATTTTCTACAGAAAATTTTCTTTTTTTTCTTAATTTTTGCATTCAATAATATAGTTTAAAATTTAATTTCTAAAAATTTGTACACAATTTGTTATAAGATCATAATATGATAGAAATATGGTTAGATTGTAATACGCTAATTTATCAATCGAACACTTTACGAAATTTCTTAATTTATTTATAAATTCTTTAAAAATAGGGTAGTTTTTGTTTCTTGTTTAAAAAAATTTATAAATACATAATTTATTAGATTATTAAATTTTGTATTTTACACATTAATTGTTCTTTAAAAAACAATTTTTTAATAAAAATATAAAAATTAAAATTACTACAAGTAATATAAAAATATACACGTAAAAATATAATCCAAAATAATTAAAATTAAAATTAAGAGCTGAATTAGAAATATGGCAGAGGAAGAAAGCTTTTTAAACGCAAAAGCCCTGGTTGTTGACAATGGTACCGGAATCTCCAAGAATGGATTTGCTGGTGAGGATCAACCAAGGTCAGTCTTCCCAACACTAATTGGGTACCCTAAGTATGAAAGTATTATGACTGATGTCGAGCATTATACTCGGGAATACTATATTGGTGAGGAAGCTATGCAATTAAAAGGCGTTTTAAAGTTAATGTTCCCTGTTGAACATGGTATCATTGAAGACTGGACTGCTATGGAGAAAATCTGGCA
>JABXKB010000002.1 GCA_013375485.1 Promethearchaeota archaeon
GTTAGAATTTCAAGATAAATTACATTTTTTATTTTATATAAAAAAATTAAAAATCCATGATTTCATTTATGTACAGTCGCAAGTAGAAAAATTATTTAAAGATTCAAGTTTAAGTCTTTTTTAATAAATAATATAAAAAATACAATTTTAAAATAAGTGAAATTTATGTCACCAACAACAGCTTCATTAGAAGCATTATCTAAACTTCGTGAATTAAATCCAGAAAACGGCTGGTATATCATTCCATTACTCGCTATAGTATTATATATTTATGGTACTGAAATTAAAGCAGCAAGAGAAACGGGAAATTGGAGTACGATATTTGCAGGCTTAACGGTATTAGGCTTGGATTTGATTAATGAAATATGGAATGGACTTGTGTTTGTTTTTACTAATTACTCTGCCTTTTGGACTACACCTGGAGCAAGCGCTTATATCATTTTGATTGGATGGAATATTGAAATTGCATTTATGTTTTCAATTGCAGGAATAATATTTGCGAAGTTTTTATCAGATGACAAAAGTAAAAAAATTCTCGGACTTTCTAATCGATGGGCTATGGCAATTGGTTTTGCTCTTTTTTGTCTAATAGTTGAAATTTTCTTAAATATTGGTAATTATTTAATCTGGGAGTATTGGTGGTGGCATTGGTATAATCCAATTCTAATCTTTCTGATAGGATATTTTCATTTCTTTGTAGGTGCTTTTTATGTATATGATCTACCCGAAAAAAAGTCAAAGATTAGATTCGTTGGATTGATCTATGCTATAGGTATTGTGCTTTTATGCATATTTTTGCCTCTAGGTATCGCTGGAATAATCCGTTTTTAATTTATTAAACACTTTTTTTTTATTTTTATTATACTCATATTCAAATTTATTTGAAAAAATAAGAGAAGAGAGCACTATTAGGTTTTAGTTAAACACATTTTTATTTAAATAAATGCATTTAAGTGAATTCTTTACTGTAAGAGTATGCTTAAAATTTCCTAATTATCATCCCTTTTCAAGAAAAAACTAAATCTTAAAGTCCAAAAATATATAAATTTTAAGATAGATAAGTATAAATAGATATATTAATATAATAAATATTGAACTTATTTTTCAATTAATAAATTCTACAATAAAAAATTCTAAGAATAAGTAGTTGAGACCCCGATGGTCGCATCTATAAATCATACAGAACTTTTTGAAAAATCTAGAAAGTTTTTTGAAAATGGCGATATCCTTAATACTTTAGAAATCTATGAAAAAGCAATGGAACGCATTGATCGCACCCAGATTAAAAATAAACCAGAATATATTCACTTTCTAGAATCCATTTTAGAACATTGCAGAAATAATAATTTACCCGAAGAAGAAGCACTTGTTTTAAGAGCATTAGGAAGAACATACTCTATTTTTAAACAACATGCTGAAAGTATGAGATATCATTACCAATCTTTAAAAATTCAGAAAAAGTTAGGTAAAAAATTAGAAACAGCTGAAGGTTTAGTCTTTTTAGCTGAAGATCTTGAAGTATCAGGAAACTTTGATAAAAGCATTAAAGTTTTCCAGGAAGCATCAGAAATTTTTCAAGAATTGGGTAAATTAAGAAACATTAAGGAAATTAAGAAAGAAATTTCGAGATTACAAGAATTTTCAAAAGAAATGGTTGAAGATGAGTATATGTTGCATAAGTTTAATGTTGATAAATATTAAAAAATACAACATTGGAGCTTATTTTCCAACTCTCTTTTTTTTTATTTATTATTTTTGAATTATTTCAAAAATTCGTCATAGATCTGTTTAATTTTTGCTTGAGCCATTAATTGAATTTTTTTAACAGGTACTCCTACTTCTTCACCAATTTTCTTTAAATCATCAAATTCGGGCTTAATATTGACAATTTCTATTCCTTTAGCTGATTCAATAAATGAAATTTTATAATTTAATTCAAATAGATTTTCATTTATTTCAATATTTTTTCTTTCAATCGTTCTTTTAATACACACTCGGTTAATTACATGAAATCTTACTCCCAAAGTTCCTAATTCATATAATATCTTTTCAATTAACTTAAAAATCTGATCAGTATAGCATAGAATTTTTACAATATGCCCAGGTCTGTTTTTTTTTGTTATACTTGGAAAAATTTGAATGTCTAAGATTTCCTCTTTCTCCAGTTTATTAATAAAACTTCCCAGAATTTCTCCCGATACATCATCAACATCAGTTTCCAATATAGCAACCTTTTGAATATACTTCTGTAAAGGGTGATTATAATCAGTGTGGTTTAGATCCTCAGTTTCACCGTAAAAAATTCTTAAGATATTTAAAAAGTTCTTAAACTTCTTTTGCCCTGTACTATAAATTGATTTACTAATTCTCATTTCATTGGGATATTGAAGAAATTTTGGATTTAAATTTGTTAATAAAGCGGCTCCCGTGGGTGTCACAAGCTCAGAATCTATAGGGCCTCCAAAAGTAACTAAATTTGATTTCTCTAAGATTTTTAAAGTAGCAGGGGCAGGAATTGCTAGAGATCCATGTTTTGTATTAACTGTACCACCACCTAAAGGGATTTTACTACAAAAAATTTGTATATTTTTTTCAAAACCGTTAATTTTATCAAGAACACTAGCAACTCCAATAATATCTATTAAAGTATCAACAGAACTAAGTTCATGTAGATGAATATTCTCGGCTAATTCTCCATGAACCTCTGATTCTGCTTGAATTAATGTATTTAAAACACTGTTAGCATAATTCGATGCTTGATTAGAGATTTCTGAATCTATAAGAAAATCATTTAATGATTTCTTCAATATTTTCGCAGTCCTATGCTCTTTAACTTCTTTTATTTCTATCTTTAATTGATTCAATTGAATTCCGTTATATTCAGTAGGTACTAAATTAATCTTTAATTTTAAAACTCCAGGCAAATAATTTTTTAGATCCTTTAATTTTATTAAAATAGTATTATATTCTGGAACTAAATCTAAAAGAGAAGCGAGGAACATATCCCCGGAAATCCCAGAGTTATACATATCGATATATAATATTCTCATTTTATTATTTTGTAAAAATTGGTATAAAACTCGATAATTAATGTGATAACAATTTTATAATTATATTATCTTTTTAATAATATTAAGAATTATTAAAAATAAATTATATTTTCAAATTTAGGGCACATAATATGTCAGAATTGCAAACTTTAAAATGCTACATGAATCAATTACCCGCAACTATACTTAAATTATTAAATATTGAGCCTCCCCATGGTACCATCCCAGAGGCAGTTCAACAAATTTTAGATTTATATCAAGGAATCGAACGTATTAGCATAAATTTAATAGATAATTTTGGTTTATTTGAAATCACATATCTGAAACCACAATTCATGATTACTAATTCTGAAGTAATGTTATTATTAAGTACTAAAAATCCTTACACATTAGGAGTGCTACATCAATTGATATATGGGGGATTTGAAATTGAGCCCAATGGGTTTCATTTGTTAAAAGCGTTAAATTCTGGAGGAAAAACATCGTGTTTTATTGGTAGGAAAAAGGACATAGAAAGATATGATGGTGGAACAAATTCTATTCCTAAGGATACTGATATGGGAACGTGGGTAGAAAGTGCGAAAGCTATTAATACCCATGAGCTTTCATGGATGCATTATTTAGATTTTGAGAATTTACATAAACAACAACAAAGATTAAAACAAAGAACTCCTGAAGATTTGATTGAAAAATTAATAAATAGAACTGATAAATGGATTTTAAGTAATTATAAACAACTCAGATCAAATTCATTGATGATTATTATTGGAGATCACGGTAGGGTAAAATTAGATCTTGAATATTCAGGTAAAATTGCTCAATGGCGTGAAGCTAGTGTGCCCATTGCCATATTAATAAGAAAATAATTTTTTTATCATACGTTAATTTTATAATTTCCTAGTTGTTTAAAATGGAAGAATATAAACGCTTTACAATTTCTCTTCCTCAAGATCTCTACGAAAAATTTGAGGAATTTAGAAATAAGATAGGTATATCAAGATCTGACGCTATTAGAAAATCAATGCATCTTTTCATGATACAAGAGGAAAACATTTCTACGGTATCTGAAAATGTAGTTGGATGCATTACAATAATGATGACTCATGAACATGTTGATTTAAATCATGAGCATTCTCATAGTGATTTACATGATTCTGACCATGATCATGATTATAGCTCAAAATCTATATATGCCAGTGTTCAACAGACAGATGAAATCCTCAAAAACGACATTCAACATCATTTTCATGATATCATTATTTCTACAATGCATGTTCACTTAGAATATGAAAAGTGTCTTGAAATAATAGCTGTATCTGGTCCCTATGAACGCGTTAAAAAATTGAAAGATGATCTTCAAAGGTTAAAAAGCGTTTTGTCCATTGGATTCTTTATTATTGATAAAGAAATTGCTCAAAATGTGAAAAAATGAGGTTTTGAGAAAGTAGTAAAATAAGAATAAATTATTCCTTTTGCTCTAGAAAGAGAATAAGGTATAAGGCGATTTAGTGTGGAATATTTATTCTTTATTTATTTTTTGTGGGTCGTGTGTGTTAATTCTATAATCAACATTAATAAATAAAAACATCAAAAGTCTGTAAAATTAGTAATTTTCATATAATAATTTATACCAAAAATAAAAAAAAAAAATATACTTGTTTTGAGATTATAAATCTTTCTCTTGAACGGTTTTCCTATTATTAGCTTTGGCTCTTCCGATTGCTTTGTCGAGAACATCAATGATTGCATTATTAAGTGCTGGACCATCAATCAAGTCCCCACTAGTGTTACAACCCTTACCTTTAATATATTCTCGAACTTTACTTTTTACAAAAAGAGCCTCTACAGCTGCTTTTTTAGCCATTTTTTTATTCCTCCTATTATGATTTAAAAATGTTTTAAATAAATTATTTAATTATTATTCCGTCTTCCTTATTTTTAAACTTTAAGGTTAGATCATCTTAAATGATGAATAACAACCTTCTAAATGCAATTTTTTCAAAATTAAAATTATATAAAAAGTAGGACAGATTTTAAATTAAATGATAAGTTTAGTAAGATATTATCATTTCCAAATTGGAAATAATTACTTTAATCAGTAAATTCGGGATTTTTGATGAAAACGGTTTCTCTTAATGGAAAATGGAAATGCAAAGCTGATGTTAAAAATATCGGAATTAAAAATAAGTGGTATAATTTCAAAAGTTATAATGTAAGTGATAATCATTTAATGGATATTGAAATTCCTAAAAGTTTTAACCTTCTAAAAGGATTTGAGAATTTTGAAGGTATTTTCTGGCATTTCAATCAATTTGAATTAAACGAGGAAAAAGATATTAATAAGTACGATTATCAAATTATGTTTAAAGGTTCCAACTACAATACAAAAATATGGTTGAATGGAGAATTCTTAGGTGAACATAATGGTGGATTTACCCCTTTCTTTTTAGACCTCACTAATTTGATTAAGACAAGAAATAATAATCTTGTAGTTCGAACTAAAAATATAAGAGAAAAAGATCAGATCCCTTCTATTTCATTCGATTGGTTTAATTGGGGCGGAATATATCGAGATGTTGAACTATTAATTTTACATAAAAATAGGGTAAAAGATGTATTCATAAAAACAAAATTAAGAACAAGGCAACAAAGTAAAATTGAAATATCATATAGCATAATAGGGGAAGTTTCATTGAAATGGCAAATATTAGATTCTTCCAAAACAGATGTTTTATATGAAGGAACGTCTCCAGAAAGATCTGGAAAAGGAAGTTTTAATCTTACTATAAATGATCCTAAACTATGGTCTCCAAACGTACCTAATCTGTATTATTTAAGAATTTTTAATAATTCACAGAAAACTGAAAATTTATTGATTTTTAACACTTATTTTGGAATTAGGCAAATTGAGATCAACGGGATTCATATTTATTTAAATAAAGAAAAAATCTTTTTGAAAGGTGCTAGTTTACATGAAGAATATATGCCATATGGAAGAACAATTCCATATGAAAAACGAAAAGAAGATGTAATGAATTTTAAATCACTGGGATTTAATGCTATTCGAACAGCTCACTATTCTCATGATGAGGCTTTAATTGAGATAACAGATAAGATTGGACTACTAGTACTTGAAGAAATCCCCGTTTATCAACATTGTGATTTTAAAAATTCTCAAACATATGAAACCGCAAAAAATATGTTAAAAGAACTTATTTATCGTGACATTAATCATCCGTCTGTAATTTGGTGGAGTGTAGGAAATGAAGTTCCGCTTCATCAAAGAAATTGTGCTAGATTTATTAAAAAATTAATCGATTTCGCTAGAGAATTAGATGAGACCAGGATTATTACATGTGTTTCAAGAAAATTAATCCCTGATTTGACAAGAAAGTATGTTAATGTTGCATCGATTAATTCATATTTTGGTTGGTATTATGGTCATGAAAAAATGATTAGTCTTATTTTAGATATAATTAGAACTCCTGTACATAATAAACCTTGGATTTATACTGAATTTGGAGCAGGAGCAAAATATGGATTCCATGTGGATTGGAATAAACAGAGAAAATATAGTGAAGAAAAGCAGTTGCAAGTATTAGATTATACTATTAGAACGATTAATTTAAAAGAATTTTTTTCTGGGTGGTTTATATGGAATTATAGAGATTTTAAATCACCAAAAAGAACAAATAAATTTCAAGAAGGATTTAATAGAAAAGGATTAGTAAGTGGAGAAAAAAATGAGAAGAAGCTTGCATATTACAGAATTCCTAAGATAATAAATGTAAAAAGGAAGACCTTTAATACTAAAATAGTAGGTATTATTCTGTGGATTATTTTATTTCCATTATCATTCTTCTTATTCACTCATATAATTGATTATGTTCTTAAATATTTTGAATCCAAACCAGATTACTTAAATCGATAAATTCTTATCATCAATATAAAATCATTTTTAAAAATTAACCAAAATAAATTATATCTAATGTGATATTTCTTTGACAGATGTTATTTTTTCAAGAGCTCCTGTTCGAATATGTGATATAGGTGGTTGGACAGATACGTGGTTTTATCCAAAAGGCGCTGTTTTTAATATTTCCATTGATCTTTATAGTTATATTAGAATTGTTCCAAATAATTTAAAATGTATAAATATTATATCAGAGAATCTTAATTTACGAGCAGAAATCCAAGATTTACACGAAATAACATATGATGGGAATCTTGATTTACTAAAAGCAGCAGTAAAACGAATGAATATCGAAAAAGGAATAGATATCTATATCAGAACAGAAGCTCCTCCTGGCTGTGGAACTGGAACAAGTGCTAGTGTAGCAGTGGCATTAATTGCCGCATTAGCTCGTTTTTCTCGAAAGAACCTAATTCAACGGGAAATAGCAAAATTGGCTCATGAACTTGAGATTGATGAATTAAAATTAGAAAGTGGTGTTCAAGATCAATATGCCGCCGCTTTTGGTGGAATAAATTTTATGGAAATTGATTATCCCTCTGTAAAAGCCTCTCAAATAAAACTTGATGACGATAAAATATGTAGACTTGAAAACCAATTAATTTTAGTTTATTTGAGTTCAAGAAGTTCTAATGAAATGCATAAAGCGGTAATAACAAATTACAAAAATAATGATGCTACTACTGTTAATTCTTTGGAACTAATAAAAGATTGTGCTTATGAAATGAAAGAAGCGATAAATTCAGAAAGTTTAGGTTTAATGGGAAAGATTATGAATAAAAATTGGAAAGCCCAAAAGAATTTACATCCTTCTATGGTTAATCCAATTATAAAAAAAATTGAAAAATTAGCAGAAAATCATGGAGCAATTGGATTTAAATTAAATGGTGCTGGAGGTGGGGGGTCTGTTACAATATTGGCTGGTATCGGGTCTGAATATAGGCTAAAAAGGAAATTATACAAAGAAGGATTTCAAATTCTTCCTATTAAATTAAACTTGAAAGGAGTTCAAACCTGGACAGCTTAATATAATCTTTTATTTTTCAAAATCGTTTAATTTTGAAAAGTTTGTGATTTTTATAGTTCTTTTTCAATTGTTTATCATGGGTATTGAAGATAAATCAGCTATGCATTCAAAGATCAGAAGATCTTATGATAATACGATTATTCACAATCTATTTATATTTAATAAATCTGGGATATGTTTTTATGGTAAGAATTTTACCAATCATTTTAATATGGAAAAAAATTTAGTTTCACCTTTCATTACAGCATTAATGTCATTTTCCAAAGAAATGATTGGAAAAAAGTTTAAAACAATAGAAATGGGTGATGTCAAATTTGTTATTTTTGAAATGGGATCAATAAATTATAGTATTTTGTGCGATTCAATTGAGAATGAAACATTTTTAGGAGAGATCGTTTTACAAATTAATAAACGACTTCGGAGATATATCAATAAAAAGAAAATTAATATCAATGCAGAAATTGTATATGATAGCGATTTAATAGAAATTTTAGATAATATAATAGATGACACATTAAGTAGTGAGTTTGATTTAAAGGTTGAAGAGGCTATTATTGAGTATATGAAAGAAATTATTTTAATAAATGAAATGGATGGAACTATTCTTTTAACTAATAGAGGAAAAGTTATATATTCATCTTACAACAAATTAGATTTAAAAAATTTTCTAAAAGAAGTTGAATTCCGAGTTAAAATTCATAATAATTCAATCCTAAAACTCTTTTATACGTTTAAAGATAAACGTTTCATTTTTTCAGAATATGTTCAAAATAAATATTTTATAATTTTAGTTTTTGATTCCCATGTAAAATTTGGGATGGCTGAACATTATTTAACTCGTATTGTAAATTCTGTTAAAAAGATTCTTTTAGATTAACGGGGTTTTAATTTTAAAATCGATTGTCTAATTATTTAAGTTTTAAAATCTTTATCACAATTTAGAAATCTTAGAATAAGATTCAAATTTATGATTTATAAAAATTAACTTAAAAAATCTACTAATATAATCATAAAGTAAAATTTAATGTGAATATTACATGTCAAAAACAGAAGAAGGATTAAAAGAAGCATTTGCTGGAGAATCACAAGCAAACCGTAAATATTTAGCTTTTGCTCAAAAGGCAGATCAAGAAGGGTTTCCTCAAATAGCAAAAATCTTTAGAGCTGCTGCTACTGCAGAAACGATTCATGCGCATAATCATCTTAGAGTTCTTGGTGGAATTAAATCAACAAAAGAGAATATAAAAGGTGCTATAGAAGGTGAGCATCATGAATTTACAAAAATGTATCCTGAGTTTCTTGAAGCAGCTAAAAACGAAGGAAACAAGGATGCAGAAAGAACATTTAATTATGCTAATGAAGTAGAAAAAGTTCACCATAAATTGTATTCTACAGCTCTTGAAGCAGTTGAGAATGGCAAAGATTTAGAGAAAAAAGAGGTATACGTTTGTTCTGTCTG
Organism: Promethearchaeota archaeon; assembly: GCA_013375485.1. GTDB lineage: Archaea > Asgardarchaeota > Lokiarchaeia > Sigyniarchaeales > SOKP01 > Loki-b32. The sequence continues at coordinate 9,510 of JABXKB010000002.1, forward strand.
TGGATATACTCATGAAGGAGATCCACCAGATAATTGTCCGGTTTGTGGAGCAGCAAAAAAAGTCTTTAAACAAATTACCTAATTTTTTTTAATTTTTTATTCAGAGTTTTAATATTTTAAATGGTCCAAGGACTGTAGCATTCCTTAATTTTTAACAAGTAATCATTTAGAGAGAAATTGAATTCTTTTTCTGCTTTTTGTAGGGTACTAAAAGTGGCTCCATTATAATAATATTCTAAAAGTAAATCAGAAATCTGTTTATTTCCTAAGGAGATCATAGCTTGAAGTCTAGCATTTTTAATAATTGATTTGAAATTTTTAAACCTCAACTTTAATGAAGTTATATTTTTAAGTTCCCGCTCTAATTTCTGATATTTCTTTGTTAATTCGGGTAAATTTTCATCTAAATAGAAGCTTATCTCTTTTTCATAAGGCGTATTAAGTTTTGGAATAAAAGGGTTAATATTTAATCTTAAAGTATTCTTTGTAAAACCTAATTGGTCTATTGATTTTAATAAATTAATAATTTCATCGACATCTTTTTCTTCTTCGTTAGGCAATCCAATTAGAAAATAAAATTTTATATTCTTAATTTGAGAATCTTTAATTTGAGTTAAAATTGAAATTATTTTTTCATTTGCGATTTTTTTTCCAAGAGAATATCTTAATCTTTCTGAACCAGTTTCTGGTGCAATTGTGATTGTCTTAATTTCCGCTTTTTCAAACAATTGAATGATGTCTTGAGTTAAATGCTCAACTCGAATTGACGGAACAGATAATCTTTTTTCATTACCTATTATATACTCGCAAATTTCTCTAAATTTAGGATGTGATGATACACATGATCCTATAAGACTAATTGTTTCATATTTAGAATATTTTAAACTTTGTTGAATAGATTTAATTATGTTTTCATAACTTTTGTTCCGGAATGGATAATTATGAAATGAGGAGATGCAAAATTTGCATTGAAATGGACAACCACGGTTTACTTCTATAAAAAAATAATTTTCAAATATAGATTTCTTTCTAGGTTGATTAAATATTAATTGAAAAATAGGTGTAGGTGAATCATCAAGATCTTTTAGTACAACTCTTTCTGTTTTATTTTTAAGTGCAGGAATAAAAAGCCCTTCTATATTTTTCGCTCTTTCCAAAAATTCTTTAAAAATGATTTCTTGATTATTGTAAATCTGATAGAGATCAAAGAATAATTTCAAATTTTGTTCTGAATCACCGATAAATAGAATGTCAAAGAATTTACTCAATGGAATAGGATTTGAAGTGACTGCTGGACCACCCGCTATTAATAACGGAAACTGAGCGTTATCTTTACTGATCATTTTTTGACGTTCTTGAAAAGTTAATGGAATTTCTGCTTTTTCTAATATCCAAAATATATTTTTAAGATCATTTTCAAAATGCAATGAAAAACCTAAAATATCAAATTCTTCTGGTAACACTTTATTTTCAAGAGATCGTAAAATATTCTTTGAAGAATAGTCTTTAGAAGCGGGAAATTTTAAATATAAATTATCGGGAATAAAAATACGTTCACAGGCAATATTATTAAAAGAATTTATTAAGAAATAGAGAAGTCTAATAGAGTATGAAGACATACCAAGTGTAAATTTATTTGGGTAAATTAATCCGAAAGAAAAATCGATTTTACGCCAATCCTTAACTATAACATTATTTGTACTCATATAATAAAACCCTAAACCCTAATTTTTTAAAAAATGATTAATTTTGAGTTTTAGATTCGTACTTTGCTTTGATTTTCTTAATTTCTTCCACGATTAAGGGTAAAACAGTTCCAGTTTTTTGATTGATCACAATTTCAGCACGTTCATCTAAATATGTTGGTTCATCGTTAATAATTATCAATTTTCCTCCTTCGCTTAAAGTATTGAGAGGCAAATCACAAATTGGTGCAACTGTGAGGGAAGAACCAGCTATTAACATAACATCTGATTTCTTTGCTAAATCTATTGACATATATTTTTCAAAATTAGGTAGATTTTCTCCAAATAAAACTACTGAAGGTTTTAAAGGCGCTGCACAATAATCACAAACAGGGGGTAAGTTTTTTTCCTTCTTTATTTTACGTAATAATTGCTCTTTATTATAACTCGCACGACAACCTAAACAAGTGAATCTATTAATATTCCCATGTACCTCATACACAATAATAGAACCTGCCTTATGATGTAGTTCATCTACGTTTTGTGTAATGACAGCTTTAATAATATTCATTTTTTCAAGAGCAGCAATTGCCAAATGACCCGGATTAGGTTTGGCATTGAATAAATTTGGAGCAATGTCTTCTGCCATTTTCCAAAATTTTGAGGGGTCTTTTAGGAACGATTGAATACTTCCATAAATTTCTGGTTTATATTTCTCCCAAATTCCACTTTCCCCCCGAAAGTCGGGAATTCCTGATTCTGTGGAAATTCCTGCTCCAGTTAAGACGACTGCATTTTTAGAATTTATTAGTAACTCAGCAACTTTACTAATCCTCTCTCTTTCTGTTGAGTCTAATGCATCCATTTTTAATTAGAATGTTGTTGTTTAATTTTTTAATGTATTTAATTTTAATAAAATTTATACTTATAGATTTAATCATTAAAATCTTGATCATTAGATTATCGAAAGTGAAAATCAAACTTTTTAAATAACTTTTTTAACACTCTCAAATCGAGAAATCTGTAAGTTCTGCTCTGCTATATCTTCAAGTATAATTTAGAAGTTATCATAACTAAACAATTAATTAATATGAACTAAATCGGAGTATAGCCCATTACCTAAATAATTAACTAAAACAACTCTATTCTCACATTCTTCAATTATATTCTCCATATTTAATATTTCTTGCCAAAATAAAGTTACTGAAGAATCATTATTAATTCCAAAGTTTGGAAAAACATAAGGATTATTTGAAAAAATTCGATTATGTTCAATACTGAAATTATTTAATTCAAAAAAATATATTTGATAATTTTCATCACAAAAAGTCATAAATCCTTTAGTATTATTGTAATACTTAATAATAGGATTAGAAATAGGAAGGGTTGAATTAAATAATGATATAGGTGTTTCAAAAATGCCAGTCTTATTAGATGTAACATAAATATTAGTTTCATTTTCTATCCAAGAGAAATAAAATATATTAGAAAAATCACAAAAGACATTTAAATTTTCAATATTATCTGGAATATCAACAATATCACTTAGAGCTCGAGGTTTACTAAAATTCTTATTTTTAAATAAAGAATAGTAAAAAGTATTGTTACTTTTAAAAAGAAAAAAGATTTCATCTAAATTATTTCTGCAAATCCTATAATTATATGAACTTTGGTTTAGGAAAGTTAATGAATTTGATAAATTATATGAAAAAGCAATCTCGGTCATTGCTGAAGTGTCATTTATAATCTCATTTAAATCTATATGACTGATAATAAATATGGGTTCTTGATTTCTATCTAAAGTAAAATAATATTCATTAATAGATTTATAAATTAAAGGAGGTACTGATACTATATTTGATTGAGAAATTGTTGAGAATTCAGTTTGATTTATCAAAATTTTATCATAATAGCTTTCTAGAATACATGTCCAAAAAAAAGTCTTTGAATTTTTTTCATATTCTATATAAGGACTCGAAAATTGTGTATCAGAAATTGCTTCGATTAGAATTTGACTTTTACTTATTTCATCTGTATATGAATAGCTTGCTAATTTTATATTTTGTTTACTAACCCATATCAAATAAAATGTATTATTTATTTTAGTATATCTCAGTAATTTAAAAGAATTATGAATATTAATAGAATTAGAATCAGTTGAGATATCTTTATTTACCAAATCATAGATAGGAATAACAAAACATAACGAAAATATTCCTAAATATATAAGTGATAACAACTTGATAATTCTTTTTTTGTAGGGGGCTAGATTTATTCGATAAAGATCTCTTGGTTTCTTTAAAGATAATCGAAATTGAAATAAATGGGTTAGGTTAAGAGAAGGTCTAAATAAAAGATACGTTGACAAGAGTGTAAAAATAAGAAGATAATATATAATTCCTAGTATAATATCATAAAAATAAAGTGAAGTGAAATCAAAGGATAATGTTAAAAGTTCTATAATTCTCAATAAATTTAAAAAAAAATTTATGGGAATAAATATTGCTATAAGAAGTAATCCTTCTTTCCAATTTATTTTAGTAAAAAAGCAAAAAAATATAATAATAAATACAAAGATAAAACCAGATAATTCATTTGATAATTGACTAGAAAAATTTGATGTGATCACCAAATATGTGTTATTATATTTTTCAAATTCAAGATCAAAATTGTATAAGGATGACAAAACCTTAATAAATTCAACTTGGGGAAAATTGAGAATTTCTGGGGGAATAATAAAATATAATATTGTCGTAATTAAAAAGATAGAAAAAAGAATAAAAACAATATGAGTAAATAATGGTTTTTTCAAGAAATTCATTTATTTCTCTCTACGAATGGTTTTTATTTTAAATGAGTTTTTGTATTGTTTTTTTATAAGGATGACTCTACTAAATAGAGTTATTATAGTTGTAAATAGAAATATTTCTCCAATTCCAACAATAGGTGGTGCTGGTGGTTCAGGAGGTGTAATTCTAACTGTAATTTTATCATCAGGGTCTATTGAAATCACTTCTATAGTCACTTTTGAATCTGCTCCACCATACCAATTAGAATTTGGATTTGAAGTCGAACTGAATATGTCACCTACATCCCAACAATTTAATTTTTTAATGTATTTAATTTTAATAAAATTTATACTTATAGATTTAATCATTATTATCTTCAAGAGTTTTTACATTTTTTTTTAACCGTGAAATCAAAAAAAATTAATATATTCAATAATTCTTTCAATCATAAAAGCTAACTAATAACTTTTTACTTCCTAAAAGGCTTGTAGATTTGATTTCTGGTTTTACGATTATTTTAGAAGATGATATATTGTATTGTTCTGATGAAAATAAATACAATGCTTTTGAAATAGTGTTATTTGTCGAAAAGCTGATGAAATTTTTTCAGTGGCGTTTAAAAAACATATGTTTAAAAAGTAAAAAAATTGGCAGAGAAAGGATTATTGTTGAGCACATCATTACAAATGCAGGTCAGAATTTATTCTTTTGTTGTGTAGGTAATTTTAGTGTAGGATCACAGGAAGCATTTAAAATGTTAAAAGAATTCTGTAATCAAGTTAAAACCCAATATAAAGATCTTGCTCGATTAAAATTTGCTTCAGAAGAACCTACATTTATTCAAGTGATTAATTTAATAATAGATTATTTACACGATAAATATTTAGAACCATTAGAAGAAGAAGTAATCTATGAAAAAACAGATAATAATAGAAAAAATAATATATTATATGCGGGAATCTCTGCTCAGGGATTACCAATTATTTCTCAATTATATGATAAAAATCTTTTAATGAATTTTGAAAAAGATAAAACTAATGAAAATATTGAATTATTTACTTCGGATTTATCTGCAAAATTAGCAACAATTTCTATGAATACCCAAATTCGTGCTAAAAAAAAAATTAAAGAAATTCATTTGGATGATACTAAAAGCCATCAAAATATTAATAATAAAAAAGTTATATTATTTGGAAATATTAATGGTTATTCAATAGATTTCATAGCAACAGGCAATTTTTATAAAATAAAGTCGGTTTTTAAACAATTAAAATCAAAAATGGCTTTAGATTCCGCTTTTAAAAATGATTTTTCGGGAGATTTAAGACCATTTAAACATTTAAAATATTATCTTGATGAAGTTGTAAAAGAATTTGACCCAATATTCTAATTATACATATTGTAAAATAATTTAATGAAAGCTGTAATATTAGCGGCAGGAGAAGGAAAAAGACTAAGACCCATTACATCCTCTCAACCAAAACCAATGATCCCTTTATTAGGAAAACCCATTTTAGAACATATTATATTGGGATTAAAAAACATTGGAATAAATCACATCTTAATAATTATTGGTTATAAACAAGAGATAATTAAAGAATGGTTTGAAAAAACTGCTATATATTTCAATATAAAAATTGATTATATAATTCAAGAAGAATATTTAGGTACTGCTCATGCGGCAGGTTATGCTAAAGATTTTATTAAAGATGAAGCTTTTTTGATGATGTATGGTGATATATTTGTTGATACCGAAATCTTTAAAGCGCTTTTTCAGAAATACAAACAAGATAAGATTGATGGAATAATAACTTTGAAGAAAGTAGATAATCCACAAGAGTATGGAATCATAACATTAAATTCTAAAGGATTAGTAGAAAAGATAATAGAAAAACCAAATCTAGAGCAAAAAGCAGGAAATTTAGCTAATGCGGGGATCTTTATCTTTAACCATTCGATATTTAAAGCTATTGAGAAAACACCGAAATCTATTCGAAATGAGTACGAATTTACTGATTCAATGCAGATATTAATTAATGAATTGAATGGAAAAATACTAGGATTCCCTATAAATGACTATTTTTGGAATGATATTGGATTACCATGGCAATTATTTGAAACTAGTCATTTTCTTTTAGATAAATTAAAAAAAGAAATTAATGGAAATGTAGAAGAAAATGTAAAAATTCAAGGGGAAGTATATATAGGTAAAGGTACCAATATAAAATCCGGTTCCTATATTCAAGGTCCATGCTTTATTGGAGAAAATAATCTAATAGGTCCAAATGCGTTTATACGCCCTTATACTTCAATTGAAAATAATTGCCATATTGGAATGTCTGAAGTTAAAAATTCATTGATTTTCTCTGATACTTCTATCCCACATTTTAATTACGTAGGCGATAGTATTATTTGTTCAAATGTGAATTTAGGTGCTGGAACAAAATTATCAAACTTACGTTTTGATAATGGAACTATTAAAATGAAGATAAAAGAAAAGTTAATTGATTCAGGTCGGAGAAAATTAGGTGCAGTTATGGGTCCTAATTCTCAAACAGGAATCAACGCTAGTGTTATGTGTGGAAAAAAAATAGGTCAAAATTCTATTATAGGAGCACATACAATAGTTAATGAAGATGTTGCTCCTAATACTTTATATTATCAAAATTCAAAAGGAGAGATAGTAAAAAAATCAATCCAGATTAAATGATATTATCTATATAATCTTATCAATGATAAATTGCTTCTAATCTCTTTTTTGGAGCTTTTAATTTTCTAAATTCACGTAATAATCTCGAAAATTTCAAGTTTTTACCTTTAAAATCAAGTTCACTAAGTGCTTGTTCTTGATAAGCAATAAAGAGTTGCTCGGAAAATGCTTCCCAATCTCGACAAATTGCTAAAGTTTCTTTATCATTTCTGAGAAGATTATCATGAGATATTATTCTAGCAAATTCTGCAGCATATCCTTCAACTAGATCTTTACTTGCTCCCCTGAGTAAATCTTTACAAAAATTATCTGCAGAATACCATTTTTTTACTCTAGAAAAATCTCTATGAATTTGAGTTAATAGAACATTTCTAGGTCCTTCCCATAATTCCATTATCATAGAATCACGATGCAATCGAGGAAATGATAAAAAATCTTCCATTATACCATGCCCTCCGAAGAATGAAATTGCTTTTCTTATCATTTTAGGAGACTCATCAGCTACTACGATTTTTTGTAACATAATTAGTTCCCTTAATCTAAATCGACGTTTCTTTTCTTCAATATCTTCAATATTTTCTAAATCTCTTATTCCACTAATTAGTTCTTCACTGTAATGAATAAATTCAGAATATATTTTGAATGCCCCTGCTGCAGTTCTTTTTGAAAAGTGATCCAACTCGTTTATTTGATTCATCATCATTGGAAATGAAGATACAGATACACCAAATGCAGATCTAAATTGCGAATATAATATCGCTTCTCTTGCTACTCTTAGTGCTCCAGCAGCCATTCCAAACGCAACATGCAACCTTGAAAGAGAAAGTACAATACCAACAACATCTGCGAGTCCCTTTTCTAGCGGACCTATAGGGTATGCTACCGCTCCATTATACGTAATCTCTGCTGTAGGTAACTCCGCGGTTCCTAATTTTGGTTTCAACCGGTCAATAGTATAAGAATTTCTTATTTCATGTTCTTTGTTCCCAGGTAACCAAGAAGGAACAATAAAAGCAGCTATTCTAGTTGATGATGGTGTATTTTTGGGTTTAGCAGTGACTAACGCATAATCAGTATGAACTGCTGAACAAAAAAATTTCTGACCATATAATCTCCAACAATTTGAAATTCCATCAGATCCTTCCGCTTCTTCAAAAACAGCTTCAACTAGATTAGCTGGGACATCACTTCCTCCCTGAATCTCACTAACAAATTGAGATCCTCTGCTATACTCACCATTTATTCCATCTCTTAATTTTGTGAGAATCTTGAAAACTTCAGGAGATAAATCTTTCTCATATTTTTTTAATAACCACACCAAACCATGTGTACAAGCCATAGGACACATTGTACCCGCTTCTCCGTTCTCATATAGCAAAAACATTTTTACAAATCTACTCCATGGAGTATTTCTTGCGGGATCGAATATACCAAGACTGAAAACTTCACGTTCTAAAATCTCGGTTTCTAAACATCGCTCAATACGATCAATCCTATGATTGTGAGCATCAAAATGTTTAACCTTAGTAACTTTTATCCTATTCTCAAGTTCATTTGCTGTGTCAGCAAGATTTCTAAATCTATAGGAGACATAATCAGATAATGCATTGAGATCTCTTTCGATCTTATCAAAATCATCTTTAGGAACATATTTGTTAACAAGAGTTTGAAAAAATTCATCATCTTTATAGTAATTGAAATGATCTCTAACAAATAAAAAATCATCAAAAGTGTACTTATTATTCCGATTTCCTTCTTGAGTTGAAATAGTTTTCACCTTAAAACCTTTAGATTAATAAATAAATAGGATTATATAAGAATAATGATCTAAAATTGATTATATGACTAATAAATAAATAACCTCTTTTGGTTTAAAAACAATAAATATTCAATATTTTATTCTTCTGATTCTTCAGAAGGGTTTTCTTCTGAAGAAGTGGATTCTGTTTTTTTATCAGAGGGTTGAGGAGCACTTCTTGGTTTCCATAGGTTTTTCACATTAATTCTTTCAGATCTTTTTATCTCTGATTTTCTGGATCTTTTTACATCAACTTCTACAATATCGAATTGATCGTCAGGAACTTCTTTATCCTCTCCTCCTTCAGGAATAGAGACTAATTTACTCTTAACTATCACAGAATTTGATAATGGATATATAGTTTTAGCAACTCGTTGAATTTGGTTATCGAGTTCTCGTGAAATCATCGCTTTAATAAATTTCTCATGATTGTATAAAGAGGCAAATTCACGTAGTACTTCATCCATTATTTTTCGTATTAAATCAATTTGAGAGCTCTGTGCTCTTTTGATTGTAGTGCAAATTCCAGTTACACGAAATAAATAGCCATCTTTAGTTGTTAAATTTTTTATGGTTTGAATTTTGGAGCTACCTCTTCCAATCAAAGATCTTATGTAATCACTTGTATATTGATGACCAAAAAAAAGAGTGTTAGCCCTCCCATTCCCAAAATTCACATTAGTAACTTTAAAAATAAGTTTTAGACTAATATCTGAATATTTTCCAGTAAAATCATAGAGAAGATTCTCCACTGTTCTTCCAACAATAGTATCCTCTAACCCTATTATTTCTCCGATTTCCTTATTATTAAAACTGCGAGGTGCCACGCAAGTTATCCATTTTTTATCTGCCCATTTTATTTTCTTAACTTTTGGTTTTTTTTTTCTGGCTTTTGAACTCAACTAAATACCCCCTTTATCTCGCGACTAAAGTTCTAATCTTTTCTGGATCATATTTAAAATCAGGAGCTAATACTTTCTTCTTTTTATAATATTTTATAAGTCGATAGATTTTTGATTCAGTTCTATTAAGACCTTTTTTGCTCTCTAAGTCTTTGTGATTTTCTTCGAGATGCTTTCTAATACTTAAAGCCTTTTTTACTAAGTTAACAAGTTCTTCGGGTAGAGGAGCTTTAATATCATTCTCTGTGAGAATTTGACTGATTTTTTTACCTGCTACAACTCTTACTAGTGGTACTCCTCGAGAATCTCTCATTATATTGCCGATCATAGATTTTGAGTATCCCTTTCTTGCTAACTTAACAACTTCATTCTCAACTTCTTCGGGTGATAACTCTACCCAAACTGGTTTTTCCAATCTTGCAGGGCGAGTTGATCCACTTCGTCCTTTTTTTCTACTGTGCATCCGAGCCATAATATCACAAGAAAATACAAATCTTTCTTAATTTAATATATTTTTTAATGAACTCTCAAAAATAAAATTTTTGAATTTTGATGCTATAAATGAGAAATTCTGCATAATTTTCTTGGATCAATTAGTTTTGATTATTAATTATTTGTAATTATAACAATTATGGAAAAAGAAGAAACTATAATCTATTTCGTAACTGAAAATATTCATAAATTTAATGAGATTTCTGATCTTTTCTCAAAAACGAAGACTAACTATAATTTAAAAAGAAAAGAAGTTGAAACTGTAGAAATTCAAGCAACTAATCTAAAAGAAGTAGCTTCATTTAAACTGAATAGTGTAAAAGGGCAAATAAGTGGCTCTTATTTTATAGAAGATGCGGGATTTTTTGTAGATACCCCTCTAAATGGTTTTCCGGGGGTGTATTCTTCATATGTCATGAAAACCATTGGTAATAAAGGAATATTAAAATTAATAGATAATTTTGATGAAACTCAAGCTCATTTTACATCAGTAATTGCACTTTACTTTAAACCTCTTGATGTATCTTTATTTTTTGAAGGAAAAATTTATGGAAAGGTCTCAAAAACTTTAAGGGGTTCAGGTGGCTTTGGATTTGATCCAATCTTTCTTCCTGATATTATTCCAAATAAAACATTCGCAGAATTAACAACAGAGGAGAAAAATAAAATTTCTCATAGGGGAAAAGCATGGAGTAACTTTATTAAATTTATTAAAGAGAATAAATATTAAAATAGGTTTTAGGTATTAGATTGATTTTTAGAATGTTTGCCTGAAAATATCCATAATACTTTTCTTGTAGAAATACTTAATTAAAATTACATATGTACCCAAAAATGCGAAGGAAATTGATATAATAAATACTCTGAGTAATACATCAGTAGGAATAGTGAAAACTACCGGCATCTCCGTCATAAGACCCATTGTGGTTTCTAAAAGGTAAGCTGTAAATGTTCCAATTATGGTCCCCATAATACCTGCAGCAAGCAAAATAATCATGCTTTCTATTAAGAACATATTTCGAACATTCCTCGTTTTCATTCCCATTGATCGAAGTATCCCAATTTCAAATTTTCTCTCTAATATAACTGCGTACATGCTACTAACTAAGCCAAAAATACTTATCATTACTGTAAACATTAGAATTAATTCCATTAGGAAACTTTGTCTTTCTGTCATTGCTTCCATGAAATTAATTTTAGAAATCGCATCATCAATTATTATATCCTTTTCTTGATACATTTTACGAATTTCATCTTTAGTCTCTTTGATATTTTCTTCCGATTTTTCTATTAAATTTATAAAAACTTTATCTACAATCATACTACTCTCTCCAGGGTTATCAATTTTCATCAATCGCATATAATTTTCTAATGACACCATGACACCCCCTCCATTAGCAGACATCTCATTAGTTCGGAAATTAAAAAATCCGGGAATTCCACCTGAAATTCCTGCAACTCTAAATAATGTTACGTTACCAGGATCATTTTCTATTTGAGGATCAAAGAATGTTATTCGTACGTATTCCCCTACTTCTGTGATACCAAGTAAACTCGCGATAGATTTTGCGATTATACATGTATTATTGTGAGTAAATAATTCATTGAAGGAATGTTCGGTATTGCTACCATCACTTCCCCAGATTAACAAGTCTTCATCAATTAAATCAACGAATTCTTCATTAACACCTATAAATCCAGCATTTACCACATCAAAATCCATCATATCTCCCACAGTAGTTTGAAATTTTGTTTCTTCTTGATCTGAATAGAATTGAAACATATTCATCATTATTACTTCTGAAGAGTCACCTGAAAAACCAACTTGCCCCTCACTAACTTCAAAAAGTGTTGCTAAAGTGGCTTGAAAATCGAAGGTATTATGTAATGATATTGCTATTTTATTTAATCCTGCTAAACTTTCTAACTCTTCCACCATTTCAAGAGTTAGAGCGTCATCAGGATTATATAATTCTTGATTCATTAATACTAAATCTGAGCCATATTGAAACTTTAAATTTAATGCTGTATTCTCTGACTCCATTTCAGAAACACTTGTAATGAAGAAAATAAACGAAAAGCTAATAGCAAACATAACCACAGTACTGGTATTACGCCTTCTATACCTTTTTAATGAAATTCCAATTATAGAACTATATTTTCTTATCCCTGGAGAAATTACTCCTAAAAAGATTTTCTGAATTAGAGGAATAATCCCTATTGAAGCAAATACTAAGCCGATTACAATCGCAGCAAGTAAACCAACAAATAATCCTGAAGTCAACATGAAATCACCAGTAACAAAAATATTTGGCATTAAGATAAAAACTATCATTCCAATAGTAGCAACTGAAATACCAGTAAGAAAACTTTTTACATTCATACTCCCTTCTTTCTTAACTTCCCACCCTTCTTCTTTAGTTTGAAATGGAGTGATTGATTTTATAATATTGATCTTTGCAGTTTTAAGAGCAGGTAGTAAAGAAACTGCTAAGGACACTACTGTTCCTATTGTAAATGTTAATATTAGCGTGTCAGGCTGAATAACCCATTTTACTTCTGCAAAATCAAATTGAAACTCATACATGGGGAATATTATTTGAGATATTGGTCTCATTAAAGTTACACCTAATATCATTCCAACAATTGAGCCAATAAGACCTAACATTAAGCCTTCAAAAAGAACCATTTTTATAGGATATGATTTTTTTCCCCCGACAACTCTAGTAATACCAAATTCTCTCTGGCGCTCTTCCGCTGAAGTAGATAAGATACTATTTATTAATATACCAGTTATTAGTGTGGAAAGGAGTATAATAACCCAGAATATTATTGTAACCATCATTAACATGAATTGACCCCCTTCAAGCTCCTCTAATTTCGGAAGATTTACAGAAAATTCGTTAAGATCTAATCTTTCTTGTATCCTTGTCCCTATTGCTCGTAGTCTTCTAGTTGTTCTATCTAAATCACTTGCATCATAAACGGATTGTGGATTATTAATAGTCCCGACTACAAAATTTATTTGACCTTCTCGCTGTAAGAATGTTTGAGCTTGCTGTATATTAACAAGAATTAAGGCTGTTTCAAATTGCATGAATCTAAGATCTTGAATACAAATTTCAGTAACGGTTAGATTTAATTCATAAGTTTGATATTTCATAAGTACAATATCACCTTTACTAACGTTAAGAATTTCTGCAACATTCCATAGGATAACACACTCGCCATTGTTTGGCTCTTTATCATAAATCTCACCTGTTTCTTTCCCTTCGTCATCTATAATAATCAAATTCCCCATATTTCCATTTGTAGCTTCCTTCATAAAATCGATGCCATATAATTGTAGAGAACCACTTGTGTTAATTTTATTTGATGTTGTTGTTACTAACATTGAAATACGTGGAAATAACTCCTCAACACTTTCGATATCCTTTAATTTATCATCAATAATATTTTCATCATAGAAGGGATCAAATGTTAAATCAGTTTGAATTGCACGAGTAATCATTATATCACTCTTTCCTGTGGTAGAAGTGACATACAATAGGTAATTATAATTTACTGTATCATTTAACATTCCAACAACTGTTAATAGAAATAATGAAATTGCGATCCCAGATATCCCAAATAACGCTTTTGTTTTGTCTCGCTTGATATCAAGCCAGGAATGTTTGAAGAATTGAAGATTTATCCTTTTTTTCAGTTTATATAAAAATCCTCTCAATTCCATATTCTTTATACATCACTTTTTAATTATTCGTTATATATCTAAAATACTAAATTTCCTTTTCTTTGTCTTAAACTGCCTTAGTACTTTTCCTTCTTTATTTAAAATTTTTTGAATCTCATCTGTTTCGCGTCTAATTAATCTCACTCCTTCGCAGGACTTACTTTTACAATAATAATTTTCTCCTGGTTCATCGAAAAATTGAAATTTCCCACAATTAGAACAATTATATGCTGCATAAATTTGATCATGCTCACATTCAGGGCAAACCATATCGAATTTCATAGCTAAAAACCATGATCTACATGATTTACAATATAAAGTTAAAGGTCGGGTCAATTCTTCTTGGTCTTCAATTAATTCTATATGTTTAATTACTTGATCCTTATCAATATCTTTTAGTCGAACTTTTTCAACGCGAGCGTTTTTTATATTTTCAATCCATACTTTTCCCTTTTTTTCAGCGAGAATAAATAATACCCCTCCTATTACGATTGCTATAATAAAAATTATGATATATGGACCCCACATCTGCCACCACCTCATATTATTAACAGTCACGATAATGAATGCTTCTGCTTTATTTCCTTCTTTATCATATGCTATTACTTTTAATTCATACGTCCCATCATTAAATTTAATAGTATCCCAATTAAAAACTAAAATACTTGTAGTACTATTAAAATTGAGCTTACTCATGTCAACACTTTTATTGTTAAGAAGTATGTAAATTCTTGAATTATCTACCTCTACATTATCAAATATAAATGCTTTAACGGTTACTAACGATTTAACAGTTATATCAGGTTCAGGATTAAGTATTTGAATTTCAGGAGCTATAAAATCCGCCGATTTATCATAACCAATATAAATATTCGATAATAACCATCCATATCCTATACCTGCAACGTTATCATTTGAATATAATGTGAAATTTATCATTATGTCCTCATTGGAATATTGAGAAATATCATATTTTTTACTCCCAGAAAGATCATCATTTTCATATATAAATTCTCTAAGAATTATCCAAGTTTCCCCAAAATCTTTCGATATTGACACAATACACTTATCTAACTGATCTTCAGGTACATAAAATTCATTTTGCAATGAAATTTCATAGTCAAATTCAAGATAAACATTGTATTCATCTTCTAAATGTAATGGGTGAGTTATTAATCTTGTATTCCAATTTGATCCATATCCTTGATCTGCACTACCATAACTTTGCCCCATCCCTCCATAAAGAAGAGGTGATCCAAACCGAATTATTGGATGCCAGGTATTATCTCCCCCAAACCATGCAGTTATTTCTTTTTGTGTTGGTATTCCTGTGACATAATAGTCTAAAAGATTTGAGTTTGAAAAATAATATCCTATGAATTTATTATCTTTATATACAGTAAATTCTAGAGGATCTGGATTTTTAAATTCAAAAAGTGAGTTATTCGTATTATACCATTGAGATGCAATTATATTTTTTCCATCTGAAACATGAAATCTGAATGATTTATTAGAGATTTCTTCTAAAATTAAAGATCTACTAAAATAAATGCCCGTATCTCCTACATCATTCGAGCTAGATTTCCAATCACCATAGAGATTATATAAAGTAAAATTGTTATCATCCATCTCTAAATATACAAAACTAGGATAATTATTATCTAAATCAAAATACTCACATGAAAATGAATATTTCTGATATTTTGAACCCTGTATTGAGGAAATATCATTATTTAGGTTAAATAGAATTGTTGGAATGTTTACATTTGTATAATTTTCAATAGCAAAACAATCTAAAATAAATCCTTTATAATTTATCGTATCAATATTATCATCGAGAGATGTTTCAAATCTAAATTGTATAAAATTTCCAATATATTGAGTCAAATTGATCTCTTCCATAAACCACTCTTGCTCGATATTAGAATATATTCGTAGTGTTATCCACCCGGTCCAATTTAGATTAATTTGTAAATAAAGAGTGTCTCCTGCATTAAAACTAGCTCTAAATCCAAATTTTACAAATGGCTGAGTAGTATTTTCATTAAGGTTTGTCAAATTAAATAGAGGACTAACTAAAGTACCATTTGGAAATGCATCTTCTGAAGTACTAATGGGTTGATATGTATAATTTTTTGGATAATCATAATATATACCAAAATACAACGATTTCCATGAATCTTGATAAATCCGTGATCTATCATCATTAGTATTATTTTGTTGTAGCATTCCCCACCCAGTTCCCGAATATGTCCAATTTCCGATTCCATCATTAAAATCATGACGATTTGGGAATTGTATGCTGTCAGTTGGAAATACGATTGTAATATTAAGATATTCTGTTTCCGGATACAAAACTTTAGATTTTCCATCGCTAGCAATAAAGTAGTAATTGTATATACCGGGATTTGGAAATTGAATGTAGTCACTCATGAATAATGCGCCATCTGTGTAATTATTATCTGCTGGATTGAATTGAGTTAATGTATAGTTTTCAAAGGTTTCTAAAATTGAAACATAAACTTCTTGAGGAGGAACATTTGAAGTATCGTTATCGAAATATTCAATATAAAATCTATAACTATCAATACTATAATTTTTCTTTGGTTCATAACCCATAAATTCTTGAAAACTCATGATTGTTGTATTTTTTGAACCACCCAAATAATTGATTTCAGGAACTTTTAATTCTGGTTTAAAATTATTCTTAACAGTCGAAATATTCAAGATAAAATCACTTTTTCCCTCAATTGCCTTTACAATGATAACACAATTAGTTTGATTATCTTTAGGTGTAAAATAGAAATTATCAAAATCTCCATACCATTTTCTAGAAGATTCTAATAAGAGCGGTTCACCATATTGATTTGACTCATTAGAAAAAAGGAATATATCAAAATCAGCATTTGAATCTGCTACTGATAAGCTAAAATTATATTGATTATCCTCAATAAGGTCAATTTGACGCGCAAACACATGTGTTCCAAGAGGATTTTCCTGAGAACTTGTTAAATTTCCATTTATAGATTTACCGACCCTCATATTTTTAGTTAAAGCATCAATCGCAGCCTCAATGTTTAATCTCCCATAGCCTTCATGAATATCCTTTAAACCAGATGTTAACGGAGCTACAGATAAAGAAGGTGAATGATCACTCTCAACAAATGTAGTGGAAGGATCATCTTCTCTTTCAAGGTTAGTCTCTGAAGCAGTCATCAATAAACAAGCCTTAATGTACTTCACCCATTTTGTTAAATTTAAATTGCTCCATTGATTCCAATTATTCCATTTTGCTTCTATTAATATATTAACAGCAGCTGAAACTATAGCAGTAGCAATCGATGTACCGTATGCTGCAGTAACTTTGTCGAACTCTCCATCAGCACCTATAACTGAGCGATGACCTGGTAGTTTGCTCCCCCCAGGCGCAACGATGTCTGGTTTGGCAATATTATCGATTTCTTTACCCATACTGCTATAGGAGGTAACTTGATCCTTATCATTTATCGCACCGACAATAATTGCATTTTTATTTTGAGCTAATCTATTTAATGAATCAGAAAATTCTACACCTTTATTTCCAGCAGCAATTACCACTAACGTACCATTTTTTATTACCTCATTTATTATAGTATCTACTGCTGATACATCTTCTCCTAATGTACCAACACTTAAGCAAACACTAACTATATGGTGCTTACTTTTATTTTGTATTATACTTACTAATGCAGAAATCAAATCAGAAGTATACCCTATTCCGGAATGATTTAAAATCTTATATGCGACTATTTTAGTAGCATTTGCAATGCCTGTAAAATGATTCCTATCACTAATATATACTTCAGGTAAAAAAGAGATTGCACTATTAAATGAAAATATAGGATTACTTTGAAAATCTCTATTATATTTTAGATATATATCATAAATACCTAATTTAGTTTGAGGTACATTATGATCTATGATATAATATTCATTTGGATTTTTATTATAGGTATAATTCACTAAAGTATTATTATAATACAATTCAAACCATAATTTTAGTATTCCGTCAGTTTTATTATTCCATGTAGAATTAATCATAATGCTTGAATCTTCTTTAGAAGCGTTAAAAGAAAACAGTTTTAGAGTGAAATTTTGCATGGCAGACCCCCCCCCAAATAACTCTATATGTGAATAATTGCCACGGATCTTAGCGATTGAGGGATTACTCGAATTATATGGTTCTGTACCTGTTCCTGAAATAATTGAACTAATTAAAGTTCCATGACCATTATCATCGGATATCGACTGCATATTTACGAAATTTTCCCAGCCAATAATATCTCCAGTTAAAAAATTGTGACTTGGGTTAACTCCCGAATCCAATACAGCTATAGAAGAATTAGTATCACCCTTTAACCCATTCAAATACCATGTAGAATTTACAGCTCCCGATTGAATAGATGCATAATTCATTTGAGCTTCCAAAATTTCGTCAGTTTCAATTATAGCATCTTGAAAAAGATTATGAAAGGCGATTCT
The DNA here is from genome assembly GCA_013375485.1 of Promethearchaeota archaeon. Taxonomy (GTDB): domain Archaea; phylum Asgardarchaeota; class Lokiarchaeia; order Sigyniarchaeales; family SOKP01; genus Loki-b32. The sequence goes on from JABXKB010000002.1 coordinate 28,140, forward strand.
ATTTATTTCAAGAGGCATAACACCAGCGAATCCTGAAAAAGCACTAGATTGATTATTCCATTCTTTTTTGATAGTTCCTCCATAATATTCAAACCAATAAATAACTGTATTATTATAAGAGGATTTCTTGAAATAGACAATGATATTTTGATTATAATCACTTGAGAGTTCAGGATCAAATTCAAATTGATCTTTATTATCTTTTTCATTTGAATAATTATTTAATTTCATACTAGTAAGGAATAAGTTCGTAAATGAAAAGGTCAGAACCAATATAATAAAAATGGAATATAATTTCTTTTTAATCACTCCAAAACTCCTCTATTTTTTACTCTTCACCAATTTATCTATTTGTTTATCTTTATTAAATTCAAAACTATTATCCTCGTATTTGTTTTCGTATTTGTTTGAGAGTACGCTTAATCTTTCTCTTAACGTATGTTCAACTTTAAAAATTGTTTCTCTTGAGCTAAGTTCAAAAATCAGCATTTCAGATCTTTCGAATTCACGCTTTTTCTTTTTATATTTTCTGATTTGCCAATTATATACGACTAAAACTGCAAATACAATTAAAATTGGTAAAAATACATAATAAAATTGCCTAATTTTTGGTGTAATAACTTTTATTATAATAATGTTTGATGATTCTTCATTTTCTTGTAGATAATAAAATTTAATACTAGCAGGTTTTAGACTTACTAAAGCTTGTCTTTTCGCTTTAAGTGAGTAATTAATATTAACTTTTTCATTTGGCTCTAAAGAATCAATTAAATTAACTAATTTTCCCTCTAATAAAGAAAAATCTGACTGGGAATAACTTATTATATCATTTACTTTTATATCTTCTACTACTATTGTTCCTGTATTTTCTACTTCGATATTCACGATAATCGCATCTCCATTTTCAATTTGATCTCTATTCACAGATTTAATTATCGAAAAGTTAATTTCCCCTAATATTTTGAATAGGGAATTAGAAATTTGTATACTATTACTTTCGGAACCTTCAATATAATTTATTGAAGGATAGAAATATCCTTTCCATCCAGTTTTTTTTAAACTTATATGAAAGGAAATTCTTTCATTATATGCAATATCTTCAAAATATAGTGAGTGATTATCAATTCTCCTTAAATCATAATACTGATCCTGCATTAAAACATTGATATCAGGGATTTTAAATTTATTGGGGCTTGTATTTTTTATGTTTACCGTCAAATTAAAAACATCACCAATAGTAGGTATGTTATTAATTAGATTTGTATCACTATTATTATAGTAAATTTCAATTGTTCTAACAAATGGGGAAAAATCTTCATAATCTACAGCGGCAGATATATAAACCTCATTAGTTAAACTCATTACTTTAGAAGAATTACCTCCTTGAACACTTTCTGGATTATAATAAATAATTGAGATTTCGCTAATTGAAATTGAGTTTGGTACATAAAATGTAAAGTTCAATGTTTTTTCTTCAGAAGGAGCTAGTTTTTTTAAGAAATATGATAAGTTGCTATTTTGAAGAGTGAAATGATTTTTATTATCTATAATACCTGGTATTGATAATGAAATGCTCAAATTTTCTGCAAAGTTAGAACCAATGTTCTTAAAATTAATATAATATGCATTTAATTCTCCAGGTTTAGAATTATAATCCACCAAATATGAATATGCCACAATTGATGCTGCATTAAAAGTATTTAAGGGAATAGAGTTAGATCGCCTTTCAAATTGAACATAGCCCGTTGAAGAGCCATAAATAACTCTCGAACCAGAATCTTCATTAAAGTTAAGATCTCTTGTGGAAAATTCAATATCCAAATCATTAACAGAAATATTAAATTGTTCTGAATTTATACAAATGATTCTGAATAGAACTGTATAGTTATTATTATCTAGTGGATAAAAAAGCCGATCTAAACTCTCGTTGTTATTAACTATTGAGAAGGTCCAAGTATTATTTATAATTGAATCTAAATATGGACTTATATCTTTATATTCCTCAGCATTAAAATCATAAATTTCAAAATTTAAGGACTCTAAATTATCTGGATTCGTTATATTTATTATGATAGAAACTCTTTCTAACGTGTTATTAACGAAATCAATATTTGTGTCATTTTTAAAAATAAATTCAAGCTCTATTCTTTGTTCTAAGAATTTTTCAATCGACCCGATTATCCAACTCTCATTGTCGGTCGACAATGCCATTTCTGGAGTTGTTTGGTCCAATTCCACTCCTGAAATAATTTCAGGAGTAGTAGGTATAGATTCAATTGTAAAATTATTTAAATAAAATGATGAAAATGAATCTAAACTGGAAATAGAATGATTATCAATTTGGTATGATATTGTCTCTGCGGGTTCCAATTTCCAATTATCATCATTCCAAATACTCTTTTCATTAGTAAATAACTCTTTTACAGTATCAACATCGAAAATTGGGAAATAAAACGGGTTTTCATCATCTACGATTTGAATAATATCATCCGCATCTTCATTATAGGGCCATAAATTTGACGTATTATAAAAATTTGGATAAAATGTATCATAAAGTCCCGTACCAAATGAATCAAAATAGAAGATACGAGGATCTTCATCAAAATTAAAAAAATCTTCTAATGATTCATATTGATTTGGATATTCAATATTGATAACTTTCCACATATCATTCTTAACATTCTCCCATTGAACAGGACTTACTATTTGAAGAAAATAATCAAACTCTATTGGAAGGTGAGTAGGAACACCCCATGCAGTAATATCACCAACATTTTCTGCAGAGATATAGTATGAGAAATTACGATATGCTCCGTATGAAGCATTTCCTCCTAATAATTCCTTTTTGATTAATAAATTAGGTTCTGAATAAGAAACATTGTAAATAACAGAAAGTTCCATAAATGGATTTACAAGTCCTGTTGGAATAGAAGAAAAGCCTTGAAATCCGAATTGTTGTATCAGATTAATAACATCATTAGGATCATTTAAGTTAACAGGTTTAACAAAAGATTGTTTAATTCCTCCATCATCTACCCAAAACAATTCAAAGGAATAGTCTTTAAGAGCTTGAGCATCAAATTCGCTCCCCATAAGATAGAATAGCAATCCTATTTGCTCTAAAAGGTAATCATAAAACTCAAAATTTATTGGAGTTGCATCAATGATATCAGTACATAAAATGTTTATTTCAATATTGCTCATAAAAGCACCAGTTAATGCAATATATATTTTTTCACTAGGTGATAGAGGTTCTCCTTCATAACCCAATGATTCCCATAAATTGAAACTATATTGATTCTTTCCTACTTTTTGAATACCTTCACTTAGACCTTCATATTGAATCGATATACTTGTATAATGTGAATCATTTGTAAGCGTAAATGCACCAAAGATTTCAATAAACTGTTCTAATTCATTTTCAGATATAGTCGCGTTAAATAAATCTCCATACTCCTCCATGATTGTATCGATCTGATCAAACAAATCCTCCATTTCTAAATCTTGTAAGAATGATAGCTCAAGTGATTCTGTATTAAAGTTTATCTGATCTGTTGATATATTGAAATCACCATCAAAGAAATCTAATGAATTCAGAAGCATGAAGGTTGAAGATACATGATAATTTTCTAAATATTCTTTACTTATTAAACGATTTATATCTAATGCCTTCCAATATCCATCCATTGGAAAATTACTTGTGAGTTCCTGAAAAAAGCAATCCCAATTTGGATAATATCCAACAAAAGGGAAAAAATTCTGTTCTGATACATTAACCATTATTAAATCAATCATAAATTTCCTTCTTATAATCTCAAGTGCTCTTTCTGCTTTTAATTTAGCATCTTCAACATCAACCTCTTTATCATAGTAAAGAAATCCAACAAAATTGTTGAATCCTACAACATATTGAGAAGGGATGTCACTCTCAGTCAATATTGTTGGAAAAATGTCCGGATTAATTCCATTTGAAGCACTTATAATTACGTTACATTTAGAGAAAGCGGGATCATTTGAATCAAATTGAGAAAGTATATTTGTATCATTTGTAAAGAGTGATTGTTTTATTATAGATTTGTTTCCCGCTACAAACGCATTAATATTTTCAGCATATAGATCTGATCCAGCTATATCTGAAGTCTTCATAATGTTCCCCTCCGTTTCTGTTATACTCTTTTCTTCTTCTGAAAATAACTCATCAATATTTTGAAAGATACTTAAATTGAGGGGACTGAGAAAAACCATTAAGCTTAAAATGAAAAATACTATGAAATTATTTTTTTTCAATATTCATTAATCCCCCTAAAGAGTTTCTCTATATATTTCAACAATTTTTTGCTTTCTTGCTTTTCTTAGCAATAATTTCATTCCAAAAAAAATCATTGCTATTGAAAGTGAATAAATTAAGATAATATTAAACCAAGGAACATATAATACATTAGTAGGCATACCCATTAAAGTGCCTATCAGCTGGCTGGATACAAGCCAGCTAGTAACCCAACCAACTATAATCCCGATAGTTCCACTACTTATCATTATTATTAAAGATTCAAGTATAAATAATCGATTAATTTCTCTTCCTTTTAATCCTAATGTTCTAATTATACCAATCTCTTTCTTTCTTTCAATTATTGTAGAATATGATGAGGATAATAATCCAAAAATGCAAATAAAAACAGTGGTAAGAGATATGAGAGTAAAAAGTGTATCAATTACAAAGAATTGTGCTTTTTGTTGTGCTACCATTCTTGCTAGATTGGATATGTCATAATTATAATTCATTTCGTATGTTTCATCAATTAGTTCCTCAATATAACGAGCTTCCGATAATTTATCTTCTCGAAGTTTAATGAAAATTCTATCTAAATAAGGTATTGGAGGGATATCCATAATTTCAATATAAGTATCTTGTGAGATTAACACACCACCCATTGATGCGCCCATACTAGATCCTGAAAATTCTAGGCTAAATCCAGGCATACTTTTAGCGGTACCAATTATAACAAAAGGGTACACTTCCAGTTCATCTCCTCTATAAATTACAATTCTTACTTTGTCTCCAATTAACAAAGACATAGCTATTGATATAGCCTCAGAAATAATACAAGTATAGGATTGATTGTTTTCAAATAAATTTTGAAAAGAAGTATCTATATTTCCAGAAGTCATTTCTATTAATTCCCTTCTTACAGTAAAGGGATATTCTTCATCAATTCCAATTAAAGTTATCTCTTGGGTTGTTAATCCTGTATAATCCCCAATTTCAGCTATAAATTCCTTATTTTCTTCAGCATAAATTTGAGTTAATTGATATGTTCTAGCTAAAACTGATGATACTTTCTCAATACCATCTATAGCCATTAGGTCTTCCTCAAATTCAGTAGTAATGATTTTTGTTGGATTAATAGAAGCATCATAATTTTGCTTCAGGCGTGGTTCTAAACCTTCATTGAAGTTATTTCCTTCATTAGCAAATAAACCAAAACCACCTCCACCTCCTCCCCCAATAGAATCTTCCCATCCATTAGTTTCAATAAGTAAATCTGAGCCATACCATAATTTAGTTGAAATAGTTGATTGTGCAGACAATGTATTAATAAGAGACGAGGTGAAAATAACAAACGAAAAAGACAATGCAAATATTATAGATGTGCTTGAATTCCTCCTTTGATATCGGAACACAAAAATCTTAATTGTTGAGTGCAATCGTCTTGCTAAAGGTCTAAATAATTCTATTACAAGTCTTAAGATTACGGGCATTAATCCTAGACCTGCTAACGTTAACCCTATATTAAATATTAATAAAATCGCAACTAATGTCCCAGCAAGTAATGCCATATCCACTGAAACCAATATTCTAGGTATCACATAAAACACAAAACCCCCATTGAAAGCCAGGATAATCCCAACTAAAATCAATTTATAATTGACTGAAGCTTTTTTTTGTAAATGATATAATGTATCTTCGTGGCGATAAGGGTGAATAGATTCTATTAATTGAAGACGCATTACCTTTAAGGCAGGAGAGATACTAACTAATAATCCTACGCTAATACCTATTATATATGTTATGATAATAGACCACCAAGTAAAGGAGAATGGTATATGACTAAAACCTAATGCACTTTGTGCGATTACAGAATTTGCAAAAGGTATTATAACAAATCGAGAAAGTACATAAGCTGTTATTATGCCTGAAAGTGCACCAAAATTACATAATAAGAAACCTTGCATCAAGACAATAGCTAAATTAAATTTTTTATTCGAACCTAAAGTTCTAAATATTCCAAATTCCCTAATTCTCTCTTCTACAGATGTTTTTAATATTCCATTAATAAGAACACCTGAAATAAGCATTGCTATAATAGAAACAAACACAAACACGATAACTAAAAAAACACTTAAAAGTTCTGCCCATCCTAATATCCTTAGCTTAGGCAGATCAATGTGGTATTCATTAATTCCGATTGCAATTTGAATGTCGGTAACGAGATTTTTCACAAGAATATCGGTTCCTTCAAGATCTCTAATATCATACAACGAATTACCTTCTTTGAAAGTTAAAATTAAATCACTGCATTTTCCTTTAAAATCATCAATACCAAAAATTTGATAAAGTGTATTAATATCAACTACAATTAAATTATCATTACGATATCCTGCTGGCCATTTTAAGTTAAAATCAAAAATTTGATCTATTATCAAAGTTATTGTGCGATTTAGGGCTTTACCTTCATGAGTTATGTTCACTTTAATATCTATTGTATCTCCTTCAGAATATTTTATAAAGTCATTAAATCTATAATAAATTGCACAATGATTTAAGGGTAACTCGTTTAGATCAAGTAACTTATCATATAACGGTTCTTTAAAAGCTCCAAAATTAATGTCATTTTCCAAAGAAAAATTAATTGCCGAGATTGTACACCATACTTCTTCATTTGTTAGTTCTATAGTATAAAAACCCTTAGAAACATTAACTTCTCCATATATATCCATTCGTGGGATATAATCTTCAACAATATCCGTTGTGTTTTCTATTGTTTGAATAAGAGGATCATACTCAAAAAAAGAAGACCTATTTTCAGGTTCTCCATTATAATGTCTTACTGAAATAATTGCATCTTGATTTCCAGAATCTATGGACAAAAAATCCACATAACCCACAGAAATAGAATCTGATAAAAATAACACAACTGTAAGAAGACCTATGGAAATAAGCATTCCTAAAACTGCTAAAATCGTTCTTATCTTTTGTTTTCGCAAGTCTAAAAATGCATATTTAAAAACCAGCTTGATATGTGTCATATGGCTAAAAATGATTTAGATTTTAATTTTACACCAATTATAAATTTTTAATTCAAAATTAATAGTTCTCCTTCAATTCTTCCAAAAAAATTGTTTTCTTCTATTAGTTCCTGTAGAATATCATTAAAATGCTCCGGTAAATTCATAATAATAGAATTTGGAATGTTATTTTTAATATCACTTATTACAATTTCTCTTTTCCCTTGATTCGCATATAGATATTGGATAATCTTACTTTTACATTTCTCTTTATTTATTTCGGTTTCTTGTCTCCTCTTTAATTGCATAATCTCAGTCTCTTTTAAACCTCCTATTTTTCCTTCATGAGTAAGTTTTCCATCTCTCATATGAAAAACTTTAGTAGCAAATTCTGATACAGCAGCATCGTGACTTACTGCTATAAAAGTTGCTCCACGTTTGTTCAAATCCCTAATAAGGTTCAAAACCATAACTCCTGTTTTTGAATCAAGATCACCCGTTGGTTCATCAAGAACACATATAGCTGGATCATTTGCGAAAGCCCTAGCTATCGCAACTCTCTGCTGTTCGCCTCCACTCAGTTCAGAGGGCGTATGATGTGCTCTTTCATCTAAACCTACTAACCTTAAAAGATCCATCGCCTTTTTTCTTTTCCCTCGACGACTTAGCTTCCCTGAAAAATGCAAAGGTACCATAACATTTTCCATAGCAGTCATTTGAGGGAGTAAGTTATAGAATTGAAATACAAACCCTATCCTCTCTCTTCTAATTTCAGCAAGATCATTGTCAGAAAGCATTGAAATGTTTCTGCCCTCTAAAAATATTTTACCTCTCGTAGGTGTATCAAGTCCTCCAATTAAATTGAGCAATGTTGTTTTCCCCGATCCTGAAGGTCCCATAATATCAATGAAATCTCCATTATCTATAGTTAAATCAATGCCTCGAAGTGCTGCTACTGCTGTGGTTCCTAATAAATATGTCTTATGGAGATTTTCAACAACTATTAAATGTTCATAGTCTTTTCCAGCCCTCCTATCTTCTCTAATTTCCTTTTTCATCTTTTTTTTTTCCATCTTAGATTGAGTAAGTATTTCCACTTTTTGTTGCTTTATTTCTTCTTGCTTTTTCTTTTTTTTCCATTTTTTAAATTGCTTCGAAACATCGCCTTTCCAAATTGCTAACTTACCCGTCTCTTGTTCATATTGCTCCATCAGAGGAGTTTTTTTAATTGTTGGTGATTTAGTCATTTTAACTTCTCTTTATTGTAATTGTTTCTATTTTATGAAATATCTTCTTTCACTTTATAATATCATATCAAAATGCTAAAATAAACTTTTTCAGATGACTCATCTTGTACAGATATGAAAATTATGATAATCTTTTAAAAATTGAGATTCTAACTAAATAGAATATTTAATATGCTTTATTTAATAATGAAGAAATTGGAATTTTGAATCTTATTTATTCATTACGAAATTTTATTACGAGAATTAGCCCTACAATAATAGGAATACTTATTGTTATACTAAATGTCAATGTTATTCTAAAGATTATCGTTAGTCGAGATATTGGAAGTCCAAGACGTTCATTAATCCAAAGAAATACAAAGAAAGATATAAGACCAGTTATTATTTCCAAACCGGCTATTCCAAATAAGATAAACCCTATATTCTTTTTTTTCATTTAAATCGCCCTTTATCTTAAAATGATTCATCTTATAATAAGGTCCCATTCTTAAATAATTTCAACATTTTTTTACAATGATGTAATAGCAAAAATAGTATTTATTTTTATTTCGTTTTTAGATATTCTAAGATTTTAGTATAGATGTCTTTTTCCGAATCTCTTTTGTTTTTAAATTTGCATGATTTCAAGTTTATTGGTATTTTTAGAAGTGTTTTTTTACTAAATTTATCAATAATCCTGGGATTCTTAGCTATCCAGATCAAGTCGTGTTCTTCTCCACTTTTTTCATATTCAAGTTCGATAGTTATATTAGTTTTGAATTTTTCTTGTAAGAATTCTAATAATGTATTTTTACTAGAAATCATTGAAGTCTGAATAATTAAATTCAAATCTTCGTAAAAAGGATTAATCATTTTTTGTTCAACTAAATTCAGATTATACTCAGAATCAAGAAATAAAGCACCACATATCGATTCAAAGATATCAGCTAGAATACGAGTACCTTTTATTCTTTGTTTTTCTGTCTTTAAAATATATTTTTCTAAGCCAATTTTTTTTGCAATATTTTTTAGGGCATTATCACTTTCTAGAGTTGCTTTTATTTTTGTAATCTCGCCTGGGTCTTTTACTCCCTTTTTATAAAGTTTTAGAATAAGAACAATTTTAATTACAGCATCTCCCAGTGTTTCTAAAAATTCATAACTAGGGATTCCAATTTCATTTCCCAATTGGGGGGTAGTTAAGGATTCTAGTAAAAGTTCTTTATTATTAAATTCATAATCTAAAAATTCTTGGAATTTCCTTAATTTATCCATCTCGTTTATATACATTATTTAATTACTATCATTTTCAGTTAAATTTAAAAATTTAGACAAAACTTTAATATAATATGGAAAGAGGAAATAAGGAAAAAATTATAGAAATGATTAAAGCAATTGAAAACAAGAATTCAGAAATGGAAGAATACATCTCAAATTTATCAATATTATCAAGAAATGATACGTTAAAAAAAATTACACAGGATATTATTAATAATAATTCATTATTACAAGAACTTATTGGAGCTGAAACCCAAGTTATCTCAAGTAAAGAAATTGAGAAGAACTCTTCTGAATTTATAATAGAGTGCTATATTGATAAAATCCAAGAAGATCCTTATAAAAAAGTTATTTTTTTAAGAGAGTTCCTTGGATTATTCCAAGAACGAATATCCGAGATAGATAAAGAGGTTATACTGAAGTCCTTGAAAGATGAAAAAAATGAAGAAAAGTTAAGAGAAGAAATGATATCCTTAGCGAATATTTTCAGGCTTAACTTATAAATTAAATAATTCAAGTAATACTAATACGTGTTTTATTCCCCTAATTTTTATTTTTCCTATAAAAATCTTACGAATAACTTTTCCCATTGAAACTGAATCACTACCAAGAAGTTCCATGAACATGGGTGTCGTAGTTTGCAATAAACCATCCCATCCTGCATTTTTCTTTTTTAGATTCTCTTTTGGTTGGTTTTTAATACCTTCCACATATATTTTTCCTTTATCTATTATAAGCAATGCTGCCCATTTTCCATCTTTTGCATTTAAAAGAACTTTAACTTCAGTATCTTTAAATTTTTGTTTAAATTCTTCCATTTCATTTAAAGGTTCAACTTGTTTGGAAACTATTCCAGCAAAACCACGCAGTTTTTTTTTCTCTTCTACCATATGAATCAATACTTGGACATGTTAATTATATATATAATGAAATTTTTTTTTAAATTATAATTTAATTACTCCTTAAATAATTTAAAGGTTTAAACTATTCAAGGATAAAAATTTATATATCAGATAAACTAAGGAAGAATAAGTGATCTAACTCTAGATCTCAAAAAAAGTCATAATTAATACGCATCGCCATCAGCTATATCAAATAGATCTTCATATGCTTTACGATCCTCTCCAGAAATTCTCTCTCCTTTAAGACCCTCTTTAATTATAATAGGAGCACTTTCCTTTTCATCATGCTTAATCGTTTTTACTATTTTATAATTATCTGTTTGTGATATATCTAAATCGAATTCTTCTTCACATGCCTTACAGAGTAGTTTGCCGTTTTTTGGGACTAGCATATTTCCACAATTGTCGCAAAATTTCATAATTTTTAAGATCACCTGTGATATCTTTTATTTCAAATATTTAAACTTATCGGTTTATTAGGTTAGTTCCTATCTATTATTACCTTATCAGAAGTATAAAAAATAAAATAACCTTATAAATTTAACTTTTTCTTTGTATTATGTGTTGCCATTTCACACATATAAATCTAATGTTTTAGTGTTAATAAAATTTTAACAGAGTAGATGATCCTATGGATTAAATAAATCCATAGAATTTGTGATCAAATGTTTATTTGAATAAAAAGATCTTCTAAGAAAGTGTTAAATCTGAATAATTAAAAAATGCAAAAAAAGATAATTAATTATTTAATTTTAGTACTAACAACAAATTTTTAATAAGGGATATAAAGAAATATCTGTAAAAAAAATGAATAATAAAGAGAAAATTTTGATATTTGCCCATAGAGGAGCAAGTAATTTAACACCTGAAAATACACTAAAAGCATTTAAGAAAGCAATTGAATTAAATGCCGATTATATTGAATTTGATGTCCATCGATCTAAAGATGGGGAAATCGTAATAATACATGATGCTAACACATTTCGGACAACAGGCCACTTTGGATTAATAAAAAACATGACTCTTGAAGAGTTAAAGGAGCTTGATTGCGGAGATGGTGAAAGAATACCAACATTGCGAGAACTAATTAAATTAGCAAAGAACAAGATTGGCTTGAATTGCGAAGTAAAAGCCAGAGGTCTTGCTGAACAAATTGTAAATATTATCAATGAAGAGGAGATGATTGAATCAACTATAATTAGTTCATTCAAACACGATGTTCTGATGAGAATTCAGAAATTAGATCCACGAATTAAATTAGCATCATTAGAACCCTCTCGAACGGGATGGATAAAAAGTTGGTTATCTCGGAAAAAATTAATTAAGGTAGCAATTAATAATAAGCTTTATGCTATTAATCCTTTCTTTAGACTTGTAAATGAAAATTTTATAGATAAAGCTCATAATAATAATCTCAAAATCTTTCCTTGGACTGTGAATTCTGATTCTGCTATAAAGAAACTGATTAATAATGGCGTTGATGGAATTATTACCAATGATGTTGAAAGAGTTAGAGAGTTATTGAATCGAAAAAAATAAATTTCTATTTATAACACAATAATTGAAATAATTATGAATGAAAATAAAAGTCAACCTTTAATAATTGGCCATAGAGGGGCCTTCGATGAGGCTCCTGAAAACACATTAAAAGGATTTAAAAAAGCAATTGAATTGGGGGCTGATTATATTGAATTTGATGTTCACCAATCTCAAGATGGAGCACTTGTAGTAATCCATGATAATGATATCCTCAGAAGAATGGGGTATAATAATTCAATAAATCAAATGACATTAAAGGAATTACAAAAATTAGATCTTGGAGAAGGTGAAAGAATTCCTGAATTATGGGAAGTTCTAAAACTTGCTAAGGGAAATATAAATTTGGTCTGTGAAATAAAAGCAAAGGGGATTTCTGATAAAGTAATTACTCTTTTAAGAGAAGAAGAAGTAATAGATTCTACAATAATTCAATCATTTTATGTTAATATTTTATTAGAAGTTAGGAAACTTGAACCAAAATTAGAATTAGCAGCTATTGTTCCAATTACCGAAGAATATATCCCTGAATGGCATAAAAAAAAAAACCTCATTGAAAATGTAATTGATTTAGATTTTCCTATTCTTGAAACTAGGCACAAGAATGTAGATGAGGAATTTTTACGTTATTCTCATAAACACAATTTAAAGGTATTTGCTTATACAATTAATACAAAAAAGACAATGAAAAGAATGGTTAAGATGGGTGTTGATGGAATTATTGTAAATAGTATTTCAAAAGCAAAAAGAGTCCTTGAGCAAAAAAATTAAGAATATTTCAGATCGAAAAAAAAAACTACTATTTATAAACTCTTATGAATGTTAATAACGATATTTTGGTTATAGGTCATACAGGAGCCAAATCTATGACTCCAGAGAATTCTTTAAAGTCTTTTCAAAAAGCTATCGAGTTAAAAGCAGATTTCATTGAATTTGATCTTCGTTTATCTAAGGATGGTGAATTCATTATCATGCATGATGAAAATCTCCTAGATATAACTGGCCATAATGCTTTAGTATATGAAATGACATTGAGAGAATTAAAACAATTAGATATTGGAGAAGGTGAAAAAATACCTACACTCACAGAATTAATAAAAATCACGAAGGGAAAGATAAAACTGCTAACAGATATTAAAGTATGGGGATTCACTCAGGATTTAGTAAATATCTTAAGAAAGAATGATCTTATTGAAAGTTCAATAGTTAGTTGTTTTGAAATC
>JABXKB010000433.1 GCA_013375485.1 Promethearchaeota archaeon
CTAAAATGTTACCACGATCTGATACAATAAATTCTGAAGAGTTTATATTTTATATTGATTTAATTTCTGATTTTTTAAAGAAGAAGCAATTAATGAAAGCATTAAGCAATTTTATTAAAGAAAAAGATAAGTTCAATGAGTTAGCTTCTTATGGTATAGTATTATTTCAAAAAGAGGAAAATCCCGTTAATGTTTATGATTTAAAAGATGCAGAGAGTCTTTTGAAAACTATAGAAAACGAGTGGGAAACACGGGAAGATGAACATAGTTATTTAGAAAATGGTTTATATGAAATTCTTGCATACATTTTTAGAAAGAGTCGTGAAGCAAGAAAAAACTACCGTATAATAATAATTTCAGATACTCCAAGTAAATTATCTGAAGATTACTATAATGCTCTTTATGACTTATTAATTAAAGCAAAAAAATTCTCAGCATTTATTGATATTATTCGAGTTGGAGATAAGAAATTTTATGAAGATGATGTTAAACTTAAAGTAATTTCAAGTGAAACTCATGGAGGTGTATTTTATTGTCCCAATGAAAAACATCTTCAAAATATTTTGGGCTCCTTAATTCAGAACAAAAAAGAATTTAAAGTTATAAAGTCTGAGGAACTTGAACAGGTTTTAGTACAAGACAAAATTTTTTATGAACGCCTAGCAGTAGACCTCATTAGTTTATCTCCTGAAGATCAAGAAATATGTGATTTATGTGAGTCAGAACTTTGCCGAATATGTGAAATGCACAGTGATGAAGTCCATAAGTGTTATAACTGTAACACAAAATTCCATAACTGTTGCGCTGCAAAATATTCCTTAGCAAGAAATATCGGCTTTAAACATATATTTCGATGCCCACAATGTGAGACACTTTTAAAACTTGATGAAGAATTTGTGAACATGGTGTATGAGGAAGACTTAGAGGAAGTATTAACGGAAATAGATATTCCCACACCTACCATAGAGACTGAAGTAGAGGAACCAATAATTGAAGAACCTAAAATCCAAGAATTAGAAGAAGAGAAAGTATCTATTCCAAAACCTCCCTTTTCTATAGAAACCAAAACGGTAAAGTTAGGGGGATTCTTCGGACAAGAAATAATAATATCAAAAAAAGATACAAAAAAGGATGCAATATCAGAAACTTCGGAAGCAATACAAATGGAAGAAGAACCAGTCTCAATAACTACTTTAAAACCACCGAGAAAAAAAGGAAGTGGAACAATAAAATTTTGCAAAATTTGTGGAACTACGTGTGGTGCTTTTGTTGATAGCTGCCCAACTTGCGGAGCAAAACTTGATTAATTCTATATTGATCTTAAATTTTAAAATTTTCGAGAAGAATTACATTGGAAATATTTGTTTCTTTAACAGCTGTAAATTCTTTCTTCATTAATTTCGCAAAATTTTTTAATGATACTAAAATTTTATCTAAATTTTTTTTTTGAAAATCTAATAAACTTACATTAACAACTTTATCAGAATCACCATACATAAAATGAAATTCATATCTACAGTATGGTTTATAATTAAATTCTTTCTTTCTAATTTCTAATTTTTCAAATTCAGGCCAATGAATCCGAAAGGGAGAAACATCTGGCAAAATAATTTCAATATCTTCAGTAGAAATAGAAAATTTTCTGATTTTGCCTGGATTTTTTGCTAAAATATAAGAATAATACAGTACAAATCCAGCAATTATTATTAGACTTATGAAGATACTAGCATTAGTTCTCGGATATAAGATCATTACAAATAAATTAGCTAGAGCTACTATTAGTATTATTAGCAAACCTACAGAACAAGGTACAGATCTCTTGTTGAATTCTTCTCCAAAAAAATCAATCACTTCAACTTTGTCTGGCTCCTGTTCCATAAATTACCTTTGTTTATTTTACATTTAAACTTTAATAAATAATTTTATAAAATATTCGATATTGGAGAATTGAGGAATAATTTTAAAAATTTAATATTTTTATCATCTATCAAATATAACCAAAAAAAAGATCATTCATTTTTATGTTTGTTGAAGAAGAAATAAATTTTTATCAAAAAAATAGACCTAAATCACGAGAAATCTGGCAAAAAGCAATTAGAGTTTTACCTGGAGGAATTTCTCATAATATCAGAACATTTGGGCTTCCTTTAATAGGAGCTTTTCCAGTTTTCATTAATTCAGCTAGTGGTCCTTATCTTAAAGACATTGACGATAATAAATATATTGATTGTTGGAATGGTCATTTCGCTATGATTTTAGGACATAATCCTCCTGAAGTTCAAAAAATTTTAAAAGAATATTTAACTTATGGATGGCATTTTGGTACAAATACTAAATATCAAGTTAATCTAGCTGAGGCAATAATTAAAGGTAATCCCGGTATTGAAAAAATGAGATTTTGTGTGAGTGGAACAGAAGCAACTATGTATGCTTCACGCTTAGCTCGGGCATTTACTAAAAGAAAACTTATAGCAAAAGCC
The DNA here is from genome assembly GCA_013375485.1 of Promethearchaeota archaeon. Taxonomy (GTDB): domain Archaea; phylum Asgardarchaeota; class Lokiarchaeia; order Sigyniarchaeales; family SOKP01; genus Loki-b32. The sequence continues at coordinate 2,481 of JABXKB010000433.1, forward strand.
CAAATGGGCTGGCATGGAGCAAATGATACATTATATTATGATGTAGGAGGAATTTTCGGTGGAGCTGGACCTCCCGGCCTTCCTAATGCAAAAGAAGCAGGAGTTCTAACTTTTGAGATTAATAATGA
>JABXKB010000162.1 GCA_013375485.1 Promethearchaeota archaeon
CCCATACGTTTAACTGAATCAATCATCATAAAAAGTTCTAGTAATCTAGCATTTTGATCAGCACTAACACTTGGACCTGTTGATTGTACAATTATTACTTCTTTCCCAGAAATTATCGTTTCATCTTCTATATTAATTCTAAGATAATTTTCTCCATCAGGGAATTTTTTTATTTCTGTATTTATTGAATCAATTTCTAATTCTTGGGCAATTTTAACTCCAAGAATTTGTGAAGCTGGGCCGACTATTAATATTTTTTTCATTTTTATTCAACATTTTTATTTTCTTTTCTACAACTTCTTTAAGAATTCAAGAAAATATTTAAAAATTTCTTCTCTATGACCTTTAAATGAATGTCCACCATTATCAAATTTAACCACATTTTTGTCATTTAATTCAAGATGATCTTGTATTTGTATCAGGTTTTGAAATGGAATTCTATTATCATCTTTACAATGTGCAATCAAAATTCTATTACCATTTCGTGGATCTTTTTTTAAAAAATTATGAGGACTGATTTTTTTAATAGCTTCCTCTTGAAATTTTATTTGGGTTGTGTGATAATCATACCGAGGTGAAAGAGCGATCAAAATCTTTGCTCTATTATCAATAAAACCATGAGAAAGAACAATTGCTCCACCTAAACTTCTTCCAAACAATACAATCTTATCTTCCAATAATCTTTTAGACTGACATTCAATAATCCATTCTAAAACTATATGAATGTCTGAGAATATTAATGGAAAAATTTTATTCCATCTATAACCATGCTTTGTTTTTGTCTCTCCATGAGCACGATAATCGTAAGACAAAACATAATAGCCCGCATCAGCGAATTTCTCAGAGAAAAATTTTACAAAACCACTCTGTCTATGCTCTAAAAAACCGGGCAAAATTATTATAAAGGGTGCTTTAGAATTTTTCTTATTAGTATAATATAATGAACCTTTAAGTAGTATACCATCTTGTTTTGTAGGAATCTCGATGTCTTCAATTATCAAATCTATCATTATAAATTTATGTTAATTCTTTTTGTTTATATTTTTTAATTAAATCTTTAAGGGTTTCAATTGCTAAATGAGTGCAATATTTTTCTTCTTCTGGCAAGCCCATTAATGCATTATCAATATCATCTGGCATTAAGTTTTCAGCAAAATTTATAGGTTTATTCTTAATTAAAATTGTAAGTTGACTTCCAGTAGCAACCATAACACCACATCCATCTGTAACAAAATTAGCTTTAATTATGTTATTATTCACTATCTTTAAATACAAACCTAAAAAATAATTTTTTGGACCTCCTCTTCGTTCTAGAAACACTGTTATGTCGCTATTTGGAGGTTTTCCCCAATTTTGTGGGTTATAAAACAAATTCACAATTTTTTCATTATGATCTTTAATATCTTTTTTTTTAATTTTCTTTTGAAGCCTGTCCACGTATTCTTCAAAATTATTAGGCATATTTATACAATCGATTTAGTTATTCTAAATGCTTTAAAATATGTTTTTCTAATCCAACAAGATCTTCTGGTTTTCTTTGATATTTTTTTAATATTTCTATAATTTTGTGGTTTAATTCTTGATGTTCTTTTAGACAACTTGTTTTTTCTAAAAATTCTTCCCCTCGTCGAATAGTAGCGGTATTTTCTGTAACTTTGATTAGTTCTGTAGCAATAATACCATTGATATAAATTAAATCTGCTAACATATTTTTAATATATAACAGAATTGAAGTTTGTTCAGACATAAATAGAAAAAGTTTGCTTAGAATAAAAAGTGTAATTTTTGTAAAAAATATATAACTAAAATGAAAAAACTAATTAAACAAAAAACGAGATTATGATATAAATTGAATAAAAAAGCGATCCAATTATTAATAAAAGAATTACACCTATTCTTAATCTAAAAATCCGGGTCAAATCTCCTTTTAAGACTTCTTTAAGAAACTCTTTTAAATTATTGTAATACTTGTAAATCAAATTTTTATCTTTTAATTTTAAAGTAATTTGGATTCGATAAATTAGAGATGGTGTTTTAAATTCGATCACGTCAATTGGGAGACAAACATATAAAACTATGAAAATAAATATAATTCCCATATATATTGTACTAATAATATTGTCCTTAATTGTAAGAATTGTATCTACTATAACCCATCCTTCGATCTGTTGTATTGTTAACATAACAATCATCGCCCCTAGCCCAAAAATATCAAAAAAATCTAATTTCCTGAACCACTTTCTTATTTTGACAGATTCTACATTATGAGCAGATACGTAATGAAATTTATAACCAAATCTTCGTCTAAATTTAAAAATCGAATTTTCTTTATTATAATAAAATTTATCCTCTCCTGTTTTACTAAAATCAAAAGAATAAGCTTTTACTAATAACATAAAACCATACATTAAAGCAACCCACCAAAATAAAGGACCAAATAATACCATATTAGTTGCTATTACAATTCCAGAAATAATCAGAAAAAGTCCAAATATCACATTAAACAATTGAAAGTGGGTATTATCTAACTCTGAAAATATTGATTGAGTATTAGGATCACCTTTAAAATCTCTTTCAATCTCACATCCTAAGAAATTGCTAAGATCTTCCCTTGATTCTAATTTTTGTTTTAATTTAATTGGAGAAAACCACATTTCATATAAATGAGTCCTTGTTGCAATTTCAAAATAGTTTTGTTGGAACAGTATAAGTAATATTAAAACGAAAATTTCTAAAATTGAAATAATTAGAAATATCCATGATAAAACGTAATCTGGTCCTGCACTTTCAGCCATAAATAGTGGAATTGCCGTCATAAGTTGCAATACAATAAAAGGCAATATCAGCATAATCCAACCTAGTTTTGGTCCAAGATGATTATTTTGATATCTTATTGCTTCAATATCTTTTTTAGGAATTTCAGTTAGCCATGGACAAAATGGTCTTAATTCATAAAAGAAATAAAAATTTCTTGATTGTGAAAAAATTCCTCTAAATGGGCTTAAAATAAAATAAATTATTAAACCTAAACCAATGCCTAGAGCTGGCAGGCCAGTTACATAAAAAAAAGAAGGACCACCGAGCACTACAGCACTTCCATACGGTACTTCATGCCCTACCTCTAATCCAAAAAACAAAAGAGTAACAGAGCCAACGATAATCAAGAGAATAGCAGCAATTAACCGAGTGATCGCAATTGAGTTAAATTTGATATATTTTTCAACAGGCTCTCTTAGGTCATGAATTTTTTTAATTGTAAGTGAATTTTCTCGAAGATAATAAGGAGCAATAAAAAATTTTGAAGTAATTATCATTCCGAGAATTATTATTATTAAATCGATAATAAAAGAAATATTAATATCTTCAATTATTATTCCAAAATCAAAACCAATTAAGAAAAACATAAAACCTACAAAAATAATGAATATCCCTATAATTAGAAATAAAATCCTTAAAATTTTTTTAAAAGGATGTGTTTCCTTTAGTTTTTCAATATCTTCCTCTGATAAAATACTCATTGATCATCTCTACTACTCAAAGTAAAATCAATTATTATAATGTTAATTTCATTCATTAATAAAATTTTAATTATGTGACTATTTATTTGATTTTGGTAAATGGATTTTAAAGACTTTAAGGATGGGTTAACTAGCTTAGCATTATTATTATTTTTTTTTTCATTGACACTCTTAATAGGATCAATTGTGCTTAAATCTTATATCGGGTTGGAAGTTCAAGAAAGAAATTTTATAGCTATTTTATGCTCAATAAATATTCTATTTTCATTCTATTATTTGTTGAATGCTATAAGATTAGAAAAGGTTTTCAAGTTAGAAAATAAAAACATAATAAAATTTGGGAAAAAAATAGGAATTATGACACTGATTTACATTCCACACCTTTTCTTCTTCACAAGTCTTTTTTTAAGAAATTTACATAACCTTGAAATCATTATGATATTTCTCATCTTTCTTATGGAAATAATGCTGATTGGTTTAGTATTTAAGGAAGTATATGATCTCTTGTTTTTGGAAGAATCTCAGAGGGATTTTGAATTAGACGCAAATCGTAAAAAATACATAGAAAAGTAAAAAAAACCTTTATCTGGAGAAAAATTAAAATTTTTTCTGAACTGTATGTTTACTATTTTTTTGTTAATTTCACAATAGCAGAGTCAATCATTTTTAATTTTATAGAATATTTTTCCATTAGCTCCGCGAATTTTTCAACATCAATTTCATTATTTTCTATCAGTAATTTTAATTCATTTATTGTTCTTACAACTCCAGCTTTCTTATCTATTAATTTTTCTTTTTTACTATAGGGAATCTTTTCTTCCAATTTCTTTTTTTGATATGATTTAAAGCGTTTGATATTTAGATCTTTTGGTACAAATTTAGTTAAATAAATAACACTCTTGGGAACAAATGGAGCTAGATTTTCTGGAATAATTATAATTGGTTCCGGATCTTGTATCTTCTTTATTTCTTCGTATTCTAGTTGTTCCACATCGTTTTCACTTAGATTTTCATTTACAATTGATAAATTCGATTCAATATTATCTTGTTCTTCAGGAGATACTGAAATATTTTTGATCATATCTTCCCAAATATCTTTTGCTTTCAAATAATACCATTTAGCTTTTTGCTGTAATTTTGTAACTTTATCTTTATTAATAGTTGTAATTGATGATTCTAAAGAAGCACGCGCTTTGAGATAACATGCTTTTCCCATATCATAATGAAATTGAGCTCGTATTTGTTGTTTCTTTTTCTCTTCATGTCTTTTTAGATAAAATAATCTTTTTGATAATAGACTTAGACCTGAATATAATTTTGAAGAAAAATAAATATTGTTATTATTTTCTTCTCGTAAAGCAGCAATACTTTGAGCAAGAGTTCTTGCTTCTTCTGAATTTAGCTCTAAATTTTCTGAATTGAGAATTATCCCTGTGTCGTTTTGATTTACAACAGCAGCACTAAAATAGGCAGCACTTTTATATATTTTACTACACTCTGTCATAGCAATAATAGCATTTTCCCATTCCTCTTCCGCTTCGTATTTATCAGATAATTGAGAATAGGCTTTAGCCATGGTCCATAATGCACGAGCACATTCGAACATTATATCTTGAATCTGTATTTCTTTATTAGCTTGAGAATCGTAAAAATTTGGAGTTATATCTAATTCTTTTAATATTTCTCTATGATTTTCATTTTTATAATTAATATTCAAGATCTTAGTATATTCCATTATAAGATTTAGATCATCTAAACTAAAGTGTTCATCTTCTTTCTCTAAAGCTTCTTCAATTTTTTTTATTGAGAAGTGGAGGTACCTAATCCTTCTCATGGTTTCTTCGTCAAAAAACATACTAGAATCAGTAGTTTATAATAGATTTTAGTTATATTACAATATTTAATGTTTCCTTTAAAATCTTTTGATGTTTTTTTTGGTAATTTTACTAAAATAGATTTTAAATGATAATTTACGAAATGTTATAATAAATCTCTCTCTCTATAAAGATGAATATTAAGAATTTATTTTAAAAATGAATAGAAATTTAATTTTTATTTTTGAGTTTGTTTCTGGTGGTGGTTTTAGTCGAATAAAAATACCAACTTCACTTTTTTGTGAAGGATTTGGGATGTTAAGATCGATCATTGCAGATTTTAAAGCATTAGATTTTGAGATCAATACTATTTTAGATAATAGGATTTTCTTTCTTTCAAATTTTTTACAAGCAGATATAGTTAGAAAAGTAAATGAAAATGACGATTATATAACAATTTTCAAAGAATTTGTAAATAAATGCCATTATACGTTCATTATCGCACCTGAGACTTCAAATATACTTTATAATTTAACTAAAATAGTTAAAAACTGTAATAAGATAGTTCTAAGTACTAATCTAAATGGAATAAAGTATGGTACTTCAAAAATAAAAACTTACCAGTTATTTAAAAAAAAGAAAATCTTATCTCCACGAACTTACTCAATTCCCCATAAAAGAGCTCATTTTGATAAAGATTTTATAACTCAAAAATTTAAAAGATTAAAAAGTTCTATTGTAATTAAACCAGAAGACGGTGTTGGGGCAGAATCAATATATTATTTTGAAAAAGAATCTCAACTATTAAATTTCCTCAACAACATTAATACAAACCTTGATAAAAATAGGGGTTATATCCTCCAAGAGTTCATCGATGGGAGGAATTTAAGTATTTCACTAATAGGTGCTCCACATATTGATGAAAATCCAATAATTTTGAGTGTGAATTCGCAAGATATTGATATCAAGAATTTAACACCTGACTATCTTGGAGGGTATACACCTCTAAGTAATTATAAAGGAATAAGACAAAAATTATCATCAATTTTAAAGAAAATAAATATCCTTAAAATTGAAGGATATTTTGGCATTGATTTCATAGAACGACATAATGGATCTTTCCATTTTATAGAAATTAATCCTAGGTTAACTACCTCATATATAGGGTTAAGAAATGTTATTAATCTAAATTGTGCGGAATTAATATTTAAATCAAGATTCAATATTCTAAGAACTCCTGAAATAATATTACTAAATCATTCCATTTTCACACGAGTTGATTTTTATTCTGATGAATTTGAAAATACAGAAGGATTCTATGAAGATTATATGCCTAAATTGATAAAATTAATCCCTGAATTTGTCACACCTCCAATAGCACTTGATAATTCAAATTTATATTCCTGTTTTATCGCTACAATAACAAAGGATCTAAATTCCTCAAAGATACGAATAAACAAAATTTTTGAGTCTTTAAAAAGTTTAAATTTCAAAGTCATTAAACCAATACAAAAAGAATTATCGTAAAAGTACCGTAATGGAATAATAGTGAAATTATTAGACTACTTTCAATTTTTAATCCTTTCTTTACACATAGACTATATGATAAAAGCCATAACGACCAAACTTGGAAAATAATTAAAAATATTTTATCAAGTAAATTGAATATACTAATAATTAAAAGATCAAATAATTTAAACATCAGATGAGATATAAGATAAAAGATCATTGGAAACTGTATAATTGGAAAAGAAATTAAAAAACTCAAAGTGTTCTCTTTTTTCTTATAAAATATTCGGGAAATTCCTTCAATTAAGATGAAAAATACAAGAAAATTTAAAATAAAACTAAAGTTAATTAAAATCTGTAAAGCAAAATCCATATTGTATTGTTCATTGTCAATAAAGAACAATAAAAACGAGTAGAAACTATTCAATCCACATAATATTGTACCTGTTATTAATATACTCAAAGAGATTATAATGGTAAATAATTTATCTTCTTTTTCAAATTGGATGAATCTTTTGGAGGTAACCTTCATTAATTTACGCAATATTGGAGATCTAAGCTCTCGATGAATGAAATCAGGTGATTTAATACTTTCAATATTATTCTTTAAAGAATTATAAGCATATATTCCTAATTCTCTCAAATAATATTTCTTATCTGCTTTTTGTTCTACTAATTCTGATAACGTGTCTAAGTGGTGATAAATTGTACCAGTGCTCACTCCAAGTTCTTTTTTAATTTGGGTAAAAGTTGTAAATTCATTATCTCCGATGATTATTATTATTTCTCTTCGAATTTCATGACCTAGAGCATGATAAAAACTCGATTCAGCATCTTGTCCATTAGGTTTTTTACCTGTTCCATTAAATCTTTTAGGAATTCCTAATTACCCTCCGTGCGATTTTCTATTGTGATTAGTATATTAATTATGTTAAATAGTATTAGAAGAAATCCAACAACTCCTAAATAGAAACCGATACCTGCATTAGATATGTATTCGATATCTTGAGTGATATAATCTACAAAGAAAATTATCAAAAAACCTAAACCAACAAAAAATATTATAACAGATTTTACTTTTAACTCAATTTTATAAATCACTAAAATACTTGCAATTAAACATATTATACCACTCAGTAATGGGAATATGAACAAAAAAGAATCTTCAATATTTACCGATGATGTAATAAAATAAATCTCAATTAAGTTATAATCAGAAAACCATGAAAAGAATTCAGATACTATTAATATTATAGAACCGATAACACCTATGATATAAGCGTTAATATATTTTTTAAGTTCCATTACAAGTCATCTAAATTTTTTCATTAAAATTACAAAATTATAAAAATTCAAAAAGAATAATATTAAAATAAATTTTAAAAATATTAATTTTTCTTAGGTTTCAAAAAAAAATCAATATATATAGAGAATTGAGTTAAAATGTCTTCCCAATCATTATCAGAAATCGAAACAGAGTCCCCTCCTTTATTCAATTATTTAAAACAAGAGATACCTCTTGAAGATTTGAAAGATTATGCGTCACCCAGACGTATTACATCTATAGATTTTCTTAAAGGCTTTGCAATAGTTTTTGTAATTTTAGCACATACTGCAAGTGGCTGGCTTGCTCCTGATTCAGATTATTTGTATGGAATATTACTTCCACTGTTAGATATTTTAGGCCCCTCTTTATTTGTCTTTCTTTCGGCACTGAGTGTCATTTTTAGTATTAAACGGAAGGAAGGATTAATACACCCCAAAATTATAAGAAATCGGATTTTTACACGTGGACTTGTAATGATCATTATAGGAATGCTTACTAATATTGTAGTCATTCAGGACGGAGTAGTGACGGTTGCTATTTATGGTTGGAATATCATCACATTTATCGGTTTTGCTCAAATTTTTTCTTATTACATCCTAAAAATAAGAAAATCAAGACGTATTTTGATTGGATTAGTGATAATATTTTTATCTCCTGCTTTCAGAGCTATTCTCTATATAGGAAAAAGTGAAGGAAATATTATACTAAGTTTATTACATTACATTGTTACCTCCCCAACTCCTCATTTAACTCTTTTGCCGTGGGTGTCGATATGTTTTGTTTCGACGATATTTGGGGAATACATTTATGAAGCAATGAATAAAGGAACTAAAGACGCTTATATAGGGCTGTTTAGGATATTTTTTGTATGGGGAATAATATTTGTTTTATTTGGGATCTTTTCATATTTTCCTAACGGGCTTAATTTTACAGATTGGCAACCTGGCTGGTATTTACAAACTCCTTCATCAATGGAGGAGATCGGTGGATTATTAGAGTATCCACATTTAAGATTATTATCAACTGCAAATAGACAAGATTTTTTTGTAATTCCTGGTATGCCTAGTTTTTTAATTAGAGGAACAAGTGCAAATATGTTTTATAATCAGGGTATGGCATTATTAATAATATCTATTTTCTTTTATTATATTGATATAAAGGAAAACTCCAATAATTTTACTAAAATGCTAGTATATTTTGGCAAGACCTCACTGAGTTTATTTCTCATTCATTTTTTATTTATTCCGTTATTTTTCAATCAATACAATGTCGCCATCTTCTTAATAGTTAGCTTATCATATATTGGGTTTCTTGGTATTTTTATGTATGTTTGGATGGAATATGCTAATGGTGTTGGATCTCCTGAATGGTTAATGGTTCAACTTGGTCGGATTGGACAAAAATCAGGCGAAGCTGTCAAGAAAACAACTAAGAAAGTTTATAATAGATTAAAAAAAGAAAGAGTAAAGAAGATGGAGGATTTCATGAAAAAACTGTCGAAAGATGATAATAAAGAGGATAATTCTTAACATTTTTTAATTTAAAATAATTATTAAAGACCTAATTATTGATAGATATTTCGATTTATTACTTAATTAATAGATTTGAAGATAGTAGATGAATAAAACCCAAATTTTCTTTTTATTCGCTGTTCTATTAAATATAGTGTATTTGGTAATAACTTTCGTATTCTTTTTTTATTTAGAAAGTCCGTTGATGAATAGTAACAATTCTGATTATTTAACTTTCTATAATGCGGGTTTAATCGTAATAGATGATCCTCTAAACCTATATAATTCATCATTATACCTCTTCCCATTTAGATATTTACCAATTTCAGCTTATTTTTTTACTCCATTTTCTTTGTTAGGATTAAAATTGGGTTTTTTTTTTTATCAAATATTTAATTTTGTATTAAATCTTGTTCTAATCTATTTGATCTATAAAATTATTCAAAATTTTATGAACACAGAAAAGAAAATAAATATTAATTATAAACTAAATAGATTCAAAGATATATTTGATGAACCGGATAATGAATCCATACTTCATCATTCTGGCATTTTTTTAATAATGCTTCCTCAATTTATGAATTATTTTTTAGGTCAGATAAATATTATAGTATCTTTCTTCATCCTAATTTCGCTTTTTTACTTCTTAAAAAATAGCTTAAGGTACGATCTAATCGGTGGTTTATTCTTAGGAATAGGAATCTCATTCAAACCTTCCCTTATACTTCTTTTACCTTTTATATTTCTTTTAAATTATAATAGACAAACTAACAAAATGGAATTCCAATTTAAAAGAAC
>JABXKB010000163.1 GCA_013375485.1 Promethearchaeota archaeon
ATATTCATATATTCTATTTTCGAACCGTATATGGATTACGAATACAGAGATACTAAAAATAAGGCGGAGCGTCTTCTCAAGGCAGCCATTATTTATTCAAAAGAACGTTATATAGCATATGTGGCAACAGAACCACCACGTAAGTATTTTTATTCACTTGCAGGAATAAAAAATCGCGAATTAATCTATATTCCAATAGACAATTTTAGTAAAGAATCACTGAAAACAATCAAACATATTCATATCCTAGCAGGTAGGGATAAAAGAAAAATTGCTCATAACTATATCTTCTTAAATGAATAGCAAATGAAAATACCGTTATATTTTTAAAATCATGTTACTTTAATTAAAATATAACGTGGATGTGGATGCTATGAATATAACAACTAAATTCTTAAGTTTTACACAAAATATGATTAAAATCATATCCACGATTATTATTATCTAAATTCACTTATTTGTGAAGTGAATTTTCTTAACTTTTACTCCACATCCTACTCCATAAATAAGATAAATGTGAATTACAATATAAAATCAGATTTGTTAAGTAAATATATTTTTAATATTATTAAGTCAATTAAATTAATGGAATAAAAAAAAAATTAGTGTGGTGTTAAAGATTTCATATATTGAAAAAGAAATAGAACTCATTCAATATTGGAAAGATAATAAGATTTTTGAAAAAAGTGTGGAACAAAGACCTGAGGAAAATCCATACATATTTTATGATGGGCCCCCGTTTGCTACAGGCTTACCCCACTATGGTCATATATTAAGTTTTGTCACAAAGGATGTATTTCCAAGATATTGGACGATGAAAGGGCACCGTTGTGAGAGACGATGGGGTTGGGATTGCCATGGTTTGCCAATAGAGAGTATTTGTGAAAAAGCACTAAATTTAAAGCAGAAAAATGAAATATATGAAATGGGGATTGCAGATTTCAATGAATTTTGTCGATCAAAAGTACTTTGGTACACAAATGAATGGAAAAAAACCGTTGAAAGAATGGGTAAGTGGATAGAGTTTGATAATTCTTATAAAACCATGGATAATACGTATATGGAAACAGTGTGGTATATTTTTAAGAAAATATATACTGATGGTTATGTATATAGAGGTAAAAAAATATTGTTCTATTGTCCACGGTGTGAAACTCCACTTTCTAATTTCGAAATTTCTATGGATAACAGCTATAAGGATATTAGTGAACAATCTATAACAGCAAAATTCAAATTAATAGAAGAATCAATGACATTTTTTCTTGCTTGGACCACTACGCCTTGGACGTTAATTGGAAACGTTGCATTAGCTGTAAACAGTGAGGGAGAATATGTTAAAATAAAGCTCGATGATGAATTTTTAATATTGATAAAGAATCGACTGGATATAATTAAAAAAGACTATGAAATAGTTGATGAATTTAAAGGAAAAGATCTAATTAATAAAGAATATGAACCGTTATATCACATTTCTCCTAGTACCCCCAAAAAAGGGCATTTTGTTATTGATGGGGGGGATGAGGTATTATCTGATGAAGGAACAGGTATAATACACATGGCGATATATGGGGAATTTGATTATGAAATGATAAAGAAACATGATTTACTTATAATTCAGCATATTGATGAACATGGCAATCTGGCTCAGGGTCCGAGAGATTGGATCGGATTGTGGTTTAAGGATGTAGACGAAAAAGTCTTGGAGGACTTACAGCAACGGAACCTTTTATTTAGTTCAGAAGACTTCACACACTCTTATCCATTCTGTTATAGATGTGATACTCCCCTAATTTATAATGCTCTTGATGCCTGGTTTATAGATATTCAACAAATAAAAGCAAAGCTTCTAAAAACTAATGAAAGGATCAATTGGTATCCTAAAGAGATTTATAGAAGATATGAAAGTATAGTAAAGAGTGCTCCTGATTGGTGTATTTCAAGAAATAGATTTTGGGCTACTGCTATGCCTATTTGGGAATGTGAAGATTGTAAACAAATTAAAGTCATTGGATCTATTAAAGAATTGCAGGAAAATGCGGTTGAAGAGGTTTCTGATGATTTAGATCTTCATAGACATATTGTTGATAAGATACATCTTAAATGTTCCAATTGCAGTAAAGTTATGACACGTGTACCTGAAGTATTTGATTGCTGGTTAGAATCAGGATCAATGCCATATGCTGCAAAACATTATCCATTTGAGAATGTGGAATGGTTTAAAAATAACTTTCCAAGTGATTTTGTTTCTGAGTATGTTCCACAGGTTAGGGCGTGGTTTTATTATATGCATGTAATATCCGTTCTGTTGTTTGATGAAATTCCCTTTAAAAATATCGTTGTAAACGGAAATATACTCGCTGAAGATGGAACTAAAATGTCTAAATCGAAAAGAAATTTCCCTGATCCAAACCTAATAATTGAAAAATATGGAGCTGACGCCTTAAGAATATATCTTTTATCATCGCAATTAATGAGGGCACAAGATTTAAATTTTAAGGAGGAAATTGTCAAACAAGTTTACCGACGATTCAATTTATTGCTAAGTAATGTTCTGAAATTCTATTCATTGATTGATATTGACAATGTTACTATGGATATAACTCATTCAGATAATATTTTAGATAAATGGATTGTCAGTTTATTGAATAATCTTATACAGGATATTACGCAACTTATGGATAATTATGATACAGCAGAAGTAAGTCGATCATTTTTCAACTTTATCGAAGATCTATCTACATGGTATATTAAAAACAGCAGAAATCGTTTTAAAAGTGAAGATGTAAATGAAAAAATATCAGCAATGAACACATTGTCCTATATACTTTATAATTTATCAAAACTCTTAGCTCCTTTAACTCCATTTATTTCAGAGATGATATACCATAAATTGGCTGAAAATGGGGTTGTAAATTTAATATCAGTCCATTTAGAGTTTTGGCCTAAATTTGATGAGAAACTGATTTATAGCAAAGTTCTAAAAAACATGGAAATAACAAGGGAAGTAGTAAAAAGATCCTTAGAATTAAGAGATAATGCTAAAACTCCTGTAAGGCAAGTGTTAAATGAGGTTAAATTAAAAGGAGTTAACCTTGAAAATGAATTCTTAGATATTATAGCAGAAGCTATAAATGTGAAAAAGGTAACCATTGAAATAAGAGAGGAATCGGAACTTTTAATAGAATTAGATACCAAAATTACACCAACGTTAAGATTGGAAGGAATTGCTAGAAATTTGATTAGACATTTAAATAACTACAGAAAACAACTGAATCTATCAACGAAAAATCGAATCAATTTATATTTAAAAATATTTGATAAAGATATTTCAGAAGCTCTTGAAAGGCATGAAGAAAAAATTAAGAAGATGATACAAGCTGATACTATCATTCAAAATTTAGAAGGTAAGCAAGATATAAAGAAATTAAAAATTGAAAATAAAGTCGTTGAGGTATATATAGAGGTAAAGAATTGACTTAAAATTAAAAAAGAGGAAAGAAGATCTTAATATCTTCCGTAAAATTCTTATTTTTACTTATTCTTTATTATTTTATGCTTAAAATCTATAACACAATGACTCGGCAAAAGGAAGTATTTAAACCTATAGAGGAAGGTCGAATAAGAATTTATACTTGTGGGCAAACTGTGTATGATGATGTACACATTGGTAACGCAAAAACATATAGTTCTTGGGATGTAGTAATAAGATACCTTCGATATAAGGGTTATAATGTGTTCCATGTTCAAAATTTCACTGATGTTGGACATTTAACAGACGATGCAGATCAAGGGGAAGATAAAATTGAAAAAAGAGCAAGAGAGCAAAAAATTAATCCTTGGGAACTAGTTGATAGACAAATTCAAGAATATTGGCAAGTTATTGATGATTTAAACATTCAAAGACCAAATGTGAGTCCTAGAGCAACAGCACTTATTCCCGATATGATTGAGGTTATTAAGGTTTTGTTAGAAAAAGGCTATGCTTATGAAGTAGAAGGAAATGTATATTATGACACTAGTAAATTTAAAGACTATGGAAAACTTGCAAAGTTAAAACTTGATGAAGAAAAAACACAAGCACGTGTGGTTCAAGATCCCTTAAAAAAGAATTATTTTGATTTTGCATTATGGTTAAATGCACGAAAAGGAGATCAAGTCCATATTATGAGATGGAATTCTCCGTGGGGTGAAGGTTATCCTGGATGGCATCTTGAATGTTCGGTCATGGGCATGAAATATTTAGGTGAGACATTAGATATTCACGGGGGAGGAATTGATCACATTCCTACTCATCATCCTAATGAAATTGCTCAATCTGAAGCGGCTACTGGAAAAAAATTTGTCAATTGGTGGATGCATGCGGAATTTATTACAGTATATGGTAAGAAAATGAGCAAGAGCCTTGGAAACTACGTCACTGCCCGTGAATTAATTGATGAATATGGAGGACTTGTTGTAAGAATGGGGCTTGTATCTGGTCATTATCGATCTGCAGTGGATTGGAATCCAAAAGTTATTGAAAACGCCAAGAGTAATGCAGAAAAAATTAGAAATTGTTTAAATAATATTGAACATTCAACAGGTGGAAACAGCGATGCACTCAAATCAGCAATAAAAGATGTGAGAAGTGATTTTGAGGAAGCGATGGATGATGATTTCAACAATCCAAAAGCTTTTGCTGCAATATATGAATTTATTAAAAATATAAATAGTTCATTAGATAACAAACAAGAAATACTCATTGAAGCAAAGGAAACACTTCTCGAATTTCTCGGAATTCTTGGTCTTGATTTCACAAAAAAAGAAGAAAGTGTTGAAATTAAACTAAATGAATTAATAGATATTATTATCAATATCCGGAATAAGGCAAGAAAAGATAAAAATTTCGAGATTAGTGATGAAATAAGAGAAATATTAACAAAAGCAGGAATTCAGCTTGAAGATACTCCCGATGGAACACGATGGAACATTACTTCATAACTTTTATTTTTAAAAAATCAAATTTGTTAAAAAAAAAAAAGAATTAGGGAGGATGTAAAAGTTCCCATTTATTATATCGGTCAGAATTACCTCCGTTCTCAAGAAATTCAGCATAATTTTTTAGACCTGTTAAAACTAAATCGGCATTTTTCTTATATAATTTTGAGAGTTTTTTATTGTCATATTCAGTCCAAATAGTAACTTCTGTCGCTTCCTTTTTAGGAGTTAATATATATCCAATTGAATTCATATCGCTCTTTTCCATAAACCAAGTTGTACTTTTATTTTTGTCAAATTCAGTATTAACTATTTTCATAGCTCCAAAATCAGTCTCCAATTTTGTCTTTTCTTCCTCAAAGCTTATAGCACTTACAGTTAGATTCCATCTTGGTGTATTAATACCATCTTTTACAATATTATATATATTTTCAGGAGAAGATCCAATCTCGATTTTTCTTTCTAACTTTGGCAAAAAATCACCTTTTTCTGGACATTTACATCATAAATATATGATAATCTCTTATATATACGTTTGTGTGGATCATTATTGCTTTATTTTATACATTCATTAAACAAAGCTCAAAATTAATTAAAAAAAGGTTTCAAATCAAGCCTAATTTTATAAAAAACTAAAAAAATAATTAAAAATAATAAAAAAAAATGAATTATTCGACTGTTTTCAGTAATTGATAAATTTTCAAAAGTTTGATTCGTTCCTACTCGCTAAATGCAAATGGAAAGGAAGAAAAGATTCCTGATAGAATAAAAAACCATAAAATTTGGATGTATTATGATATAGAGACACTTACTCGGGAGAAGATTGACTCGGAATTGACACGATTACATAAAGAAATTGAAGCCTTAGAGAGTAGATTGATTTATTTGGAAGAAATTGATCCTAAAAATCCTGAGATTCTTGATTTTTATGAAGAGGGCTGTAGAATTAGGGATCAACTCGATATAGTTTATCGCTTTTTATCTCATGTCGATCAAGAAAGAGGAGATGATTATCGAAGGAATAACAGTCTGGTAAGAATGTATGGAAAGCTTCCAGATTGGAGGGTTGAGCAATTAAAAAGGAAAAAATCCTATTTGTATTATCATTTTAGGTACAAATGAATTTTAACTTCAGAACAGTTTAGATTTTTAATATAATAAGAAGAAGAAAAAAAAATTTATTCGATTGTTTTTAGTAATTCCTCGATTTCTGCCTGTATTACTTCGGGCTTTTTTGCTGTTTCGCCAGCTATGGCAAGCTGTCTCTCTACAATTGGTCTATGTAAAGTATTCATAGCACAAAATGGAATCTCGCGAACCTTAGAGGAGTCTTCAGGGTCTATTACACCATAATGAACTAAACATCTGCAAACTCTATCAAGATCAAAGTTGTAGCTATCTTGGAAATGCATCGATGAGATCATGAGGTTACGGTCATTAAAAAACTTCCCTGCTGATTTTAAGTTTGGAGCCATTACTAAACGAGCAAATGCTTGATATGTTTTACTTGTAAGAATTTTTTGTGGACTTTTAATATATCTTGCTGCTCCAGCAAAATAATATGCCTTCATAACTTGCCGATAACCTAAACTAGTAATGTCATCGACAAAGTTTCCAATTTTGGAAGCAATCTGCCCAAAATCATCTAAGTTGATGCCTTTCAATAATCCAGTAGGTTTTGGGACTTCTTGTTTTTCAACCATATCCCAAACTTGATTAGACCATCGAATCAATCCTTCAGCGTCAAAAAAGTTTTCAATGGGCTCCCACTCATCCTTATCATTAATCACGCATATCGTAGCGAAGCCACAGTCGCTATGGCTCGTCATACTGAAGGGTGGCATATCGTCAAACCAGGCTAGCAATTTTGTAAACTTCGCTGTGAATGCAATAGGGTAAAACTTGGTTACTGAACCATTTGTATATTTATTAATTGCTTCTTTTAAATCAGAAGTAGTATATCTAATATCCATCAATTCTTCAAAACTAATACGTCCAGTTAATGAAACTGGTTGGAAAATAACACCTGATACGACATCACAATTATTTTTAGCAAATTCTAAAATGTTTCCAATTTCATGATCATTTACTCCTTTAGCGATAACTGGGACTAACATAACGCCATAAAATCCAATCTTTCGAGCGTTTTCAATAACTCTCTTTTTAAGAGGCCATAGGTTAACTCCTCTGATCTTTTTCCATACTTCTGGGTCATCAGTAGCATCAAATTGTAGGTATAACGCATCCATTCCAGCATCCACGCATTCTTTCATAAATTCTGGTGATTTCCCAAATCGTACACCATTGGTAGTTACCATAATTTCTGTAAAACCCAATTCATGCCCTTTTCGAATAATTTCTGGGAGATCATCTCTAACTGTAGGTTCTCCTCCAGATAGTTGGAGTAAAACTGCGGGAATAGGTTCCATAGATCTAAAATGTTCCATAATTCGGATAAGTTCTTCGAATGTAGGTTCTACTACATAACCTTTTGCGCTTGCATTGGCAAAACAAATAGGACAAGTCAGATTACAGCGATTTGTGATATCAATTAAACAAATATTTGGAGCGCTTTTATGATTGGAGCATAAACCACAGTCATACGGACATCCCTTATTTACTTCTTTAATTCCAGAAGACGTATACTCGGGTTGAGTAGAATTATTTACAGTAGAGCCAATATCGTTTGTAATATTCTGCTGCCATTTATATTCTTCGGGATTGATTGATAGTTTATCTTTGAATTCTCCATGGTCTTTACAAGTTTTTCGCATCATCACCCAATTAGTTTCAGGATCTACGTAAATTTCAGCCGCGAGATGTTTCATACATTCAGGACAAATACTTGTAGTTGTTCGAATAATCTCAATATCTTTCTTTTGAGCAGATTGAGTCTCTAATTCGGTCATAAGAATCTTTACTCTGTTTATTTTTTAATTAAACAAATGTTTTATTGAATAATTATTTTACTAATTAACCTTTTAAATCATTTAAATATTTTAATAATATCTATAGTATTATCGATATTATTAAAAAAACGCCTTAATTTTAATAAAAAAGAACAAAAACCTTATTAAAATTGATGATTATGCATCTATTTTTAATTTCGTTGAAGAAAAAATATGCTAGTAAACCTTAAATTTTAGTTTTTGATGAGAAAAGGAATTAGTTTTTAAGTTACTTTTTTTCAATTAATCTGATTAATTTCAGTTAAGCATGGGGAGATTTTATTGAAGTAAAAACGATGTGGAGCAATAATTTAGTTAAGAATTATAAAGGGTGACTCCTGCCCTACGAGACGCAAATAAGCGTCAAAAATAAAATAGGGGGAGGAGGGCGAAATCAGAGTGTAAGAATTTACACTACCAAAAGACAAAAATCCAGGGTGTAGGCAGGAGTCATTGATTATTAGTTTTATATTTGGTTGATTTTAGGTTTTGATAAATTTTGTGTTTTTTTTTGTTAGGTTTTGATAAATTTTGTGTTTTTTTTTGTTGGTTTATCAAATTTAAATTTCTATCTTAACTTTAATATATCATCAAGAGTTTATAAATTAAATCATTATAGTTTGTGCTTATTTATTCTATTATTAATAGTTTAAAGAAAAACTAAGATAAAAAAGATAATGCTTAGTTAATTATTGTAAATTAAATGTATAGAGCGATCATGTCGGATAAAATTAAGGAACAAACGGTAGGAAGACCAGAACCAGAATTTAAAATTAATTTTGGAACAATAATTTGGGTAATCATAGGCTCTGTCGTATCGTGGGTAAATATGTTACTTATCTTGGATTCTATGGAGATCTGGTCATATCTTACTATTATATTTACGACTATCATTCCTTCAGTAGTGATTGCTTTAAAGAATCGATTCTGGGGATATGGCTATATTATTGGATTTGCGATTGCGGGAATTCCTTTCTCTTTTTTGGATCCACCTTATGGAGATCTATTTATTGGATGGTACACTTTTGCAACATCAATTTTTATTTTTATTATTTTATGGTTAATCTTCTGGAAGGCTTGGAGATCACTCTCGTCAATTAAGCAAGTTTAAAAATGAAAAAATTCAAATGTATAAATCTATTTTGTAAGTAATTTTCTATGCTATAACTAATTGTTTACATTTAATGCATAGTTTTCCTCCCAGTTTTGCTTTTTTTGCACATTCTAAGCAATATTTTGTCTTACATTTGGGGCATGTATAGGTTTCCCCTTGAATAGTACCTTTATGAAAAAGACAGAAGTTATCTATTACTTTAAAAGGTGGAGGCAATACAGGTGGAGGAGGTACTTTTTTATCGGTCATAATTTCACAATAATTACTAATATCTTAACTTCGATTAAGTATCTTTATAGAAATAAAAATCAAGTTATTAATTTAAGAAGATCTTTTATTTAATTAGGGTAGGGATATCTTCGATTAGAACTTTAAGGACATTTGCAACTGACATAAATTTGTTTGTAATTGTATCTACCGTTAATTCACCGGAATCTATGAGATCTCCAATAAGATAAGTCTCATAGAAGCATTTTTCCATTTCATAACATAATCCTGTAGTATGTAAGATTTTTTTGCTTAAATTTAATTCATTTAATACATTAGATATCCCTTTAACTAGATCTGGAGAAAATTCTTTTAATTTTACGAGAATCTTTTTAATATTTTTATTTTTTGTTGGAAAACAGCTTATTTTAACAACATCTTCTCGAGAAATGAAAATTAACAAATAATAAGGCGAATCTAATATTTCTTCCTTAATTTCTGAAGGAAAGATGGGATTATTGTTAAGTTCATTGCTGTTTATAATAAGACCTATAGAAATTTTATTTTTTTGAGCACTTTTGTCTGTTTCCATAATAATCAAAAACCTTAAGGTAATTAAAGGTTATATTTGAGTAAGGATATATAAAGTTTTTTGCTTTTTATTTTTATTTTTTTACACTCTTTATATATATTGAATTTTTTTAACGCAAGAATTATTTTATTGTTTCATGGATGCATTGTATTGATTTATTAATACCACTCTCGTAATACTAAGATAACATTTGTATTTTATATCTAAATCTAATTTTCATTACATAATATCTCCATAAAATAATATTTTTTTTCTAATTAAAAGTTGAAATAATGGATTTTCAAAATAATTTTAAAGATATGGGAAGAAAATTTGGATTTGAGTTTGATAAGTATAATTCTCAAGAGTGTAGATTCCATGCAATTTATTTCATTGATTATGAAACAGGTGCTTTGCTCGTAAGTAACAGGTATTCTGATGGCCTAAATTTTTTAAAGGATGACTTAATATGTAGTTTCCTAAATGCTATTAACTTGTTTATTAATGAGGTAAATAAAGGAGAAAATGAAGAACTTCAAGAGATTAATTTTAGAGGAACAAGGATCTTATATCAAAGAGAAGGTAGGCTCTTAGCAATTGCGATTACGAAAAAAACAAACTTACAAATGGAAAGAGGGATCAT
>JABXKB010000164.1 GCA_013375485.1 Promethearchaeota archaeon
ATAGACCTTGAATATTTAAATTCTCCTTAAATAGCTCATCATTTTTCTTATTTTCACTATTAAAATCATTCACATTCTGATTTATATTAATATTGTTTAAAAAAGGAATCATTAAGAAACTAATAATTAAAGCTGATACAATTAAAATCTTTTTTCTATTTACATTCAAATACCTACTCTTTTTAACAGGCAGTTTCACTCACCTATGAAATTCTTATATCTAATTATTTCTTGAAATCTAAATTGAAATATTCATTAATTAATTTTTATCTAATATCTTATAAGTAGTAATTATAGGATAATAATATCAACTTGGTATATAAAAATCTTTACTTGATTGTCAATAAAAATCAAAATCAATAAATTAAAATTTCTAATATGCAAGTCATAGCACTATTAATTTTATATATAAGGGATTTTTTACAAAACCGATATCAAAATAAATTAGAGGGTCAGTAATATAACTAAATTTATCTGAAACCAAAAATATGATTAAATTAGCTAATGTAATCAAATTGATAATCCAACTAACTACAATGAATCCTCTTTTTCAATAAAAAAAATAATAAAATTTATGAACAAAAAGTTGATTTTAATGTTTTTTAATAGATAACAGCTTTAATTTTAATTTTCATCTTTATCTAATGACATCTTCTCAATCATAAGATCTTTTTTGGGGTGAATAGATTCAGTTGTAATATTATTAATTTGATCTTGGTTGATTCTATTAATGTAATCATCTCGTTTTTTAACTAAAACAGATTTTGATGTTTTGTCTTTTCTAATTAATTTTTTTAATT
The DNA here is from genome assembly GCA_013375485.1 of Promethearchaeota archaeon. GTDB lineage: Archaea > Asgardarchaeota > Lokiarchaeia > Sigyniarchaeales > SOKP01 > Loki-b32. The sequence continues at coordinate 801 of JABXKB010000164.1, forward strand.
TCCTTATTTTTCTTACCATTGGAGGAAATTTAAAATGTGTTTGGTATAATGTGAAAATAACTACCAAGCCAATTATCGCTCCAGTTAATACGTATATGAGCCAACCTAAGTTTGGTTGTGCTCCTAGTGTTTCAGTCTCTACGTTTAAAGTAAGTGTAAGATCCTCAAATTCATAATCGTTTCCAGCAAATACAGAAATTAATATTGAATAATGCCCTTCTGGGGGATTTTCAATTTCTCCTGCATAGATACCATTATTTTCTGTTAGAACTCTTGGAATAGAGTCCAGATCCCAAGTGTATGTAACGATAGCATCTGTAATCAATTTATTATTATCCGTGTCATTTAGCACAATTTCTAGTTGTAAATTTTCACCTACATTAATATCAAGAGTTGAATCTCCAGATATAGTCTTAATTTCTCCTATAATTTTTCTTATATTAATAGTCGGATTGAAAATTTTAGTTTCATAATTTGTCTTTTTCGCTGCAATTTCTAAATAATTAACTCCCATACTTAATTTTTGAGTAGCATTAATTGTAATTGAATAATTATTTGCATATTCTTTTAAATCTTCTATAATTCCTACTCCTGTTAATTGAATATCTGCGCCTGATATATGAGTACCTGTCTGATCTAAATAATTAACAGTTATAGTTAAATTCTTATCAAGGGGGAGTTCAATTGATGGCGTAAGTGTCTTATTTTCACCATTAAGAAATAAATGTAAATTAGTATGATAATCTTCAAATAATATAGTGTAAGAAACGTTAAGAGAAACATTATCTATTGAAATCATGATAGTTCGGTTTAATTGAAAATCGTCAGCAATATATACTTGAATTGATAGATTAATGTTTTGTTCTTCCTGAATTAAATACGTAACATCAAATCCGTTTGATTTTGCATCCTGAACGTATGTTTTAGCATCATCCAATAAGTTAATGGATTCAGTATGTTTAAAACCGTTAATTAATACTTGGATTTCTGAATTTGAGCTTAAATTTGACCAAGTATCATTGATCATATATTTAAAATTTAGTATTGCCTCATCGACAACTACAGTATCGCTGCTAATATCACTGGGTTTTGCACCATTCTGGTTCAAGGACACTGTTGTAAGTTGGTTTATCTTTCTTTCATAAGAAAATGATAGATTTAAAAAATTTATTCGTAATTTTTCCCAATTATCTACATCAGTACCTGTATTATCTTCACAATAAAGATCTATTCCTAGAGTCATAGTAAAGGTAGTAGAGTTAACTCCTAGAATTAATTCTAAATAATTAATCAATAGGTTCTCATCTATATTTTTTAAAGATGTGGTATATATTGTAGAAACTGATCCATCATCCCATCCTAAATATTTAGTTCTATTATTCGCTATTTGAAATGGTTGATAGACATTTTTAATGTCTGAAATTAAAACATAAAATCTTGCATAGTCTCCCGATTGAATTTGGGAGGGGCTATCATCTATTACATCAATACCTCCTTGAAGTGGGTCAACTTGAACTGTTGCATTAAAGGTTACATTAAGAAAAGCTGAAGTTATCTTATAATCTGACATATCAACTGGTAAAGTAATATTTCTTTTCCAATGCACACTAGGAGTATTACCGAGCTCATCTAATTGTTCAGACCAATTATAGCTTACCCAACATCCATATATATCACTAATCCCCCGTTCTGTACCTTCATCCATGCCAACGCCCCATTCTGAGTTATTAAAAGCTGTCCAGGTAGAGTTAGGGACTCCTTCAAATGAATATCTTCTTGATTCTCCGTTAACAGTGAAATTTGCCGTACCCTCACTTATAATTGCATCAACATCATCAGAATCTCCTAACGTACTTTTTGATAGGATCCAATTATCTGAAGAGGAAAAATCACCATCTATAATCCATTGTCTTGAATCAGTGACAAGTGCTGAAGTATGAATTTTTCCTTCATCAAAAGCAGCTGTAGAATTTTCATGGTTTTTAAAATTTAAAACTTGAAAAACAGCAGCAGAAATAAGAATTAATAATAGTAAATAACCCATTTTTTTTATATTTCTCAATTTGAATACCTCAAATATAATATGTTTTAATAATTTTTATACAACTATGCTCGTTTATATTATTCTACTTTAAAATAATTATAAAAAAATATCAATTTTTTTTATTAGGTAAATATAGAATGCTAATTAAAATATGGTCTAAAAATGTTTACATAAATATAAAAAAATGGATAATTTTAATAATAAAAAAAAAGTAATGAAATATTGAAGTGATATCCTTTTAATTTTAAAAAAGACCTTTAACAAAACCGCCGTCAACTTGAATAACTGTCCCAGTAATATAACTTGCCCTTTCAGAAGCTAAAAACAAAACTAAATTAGCTAATTCCTCTGGTTTACCTAATCGCCCTAATGGGATTGGATCAATCCAACCTTTCTCAACCTCTTCATAAGTTTTACCCGTATCACTTACCATTTTATTAATTAATTCGTTCATACGATCTGTAAGTGTTGGTCCAGGACATACGACATTAACCAGTATATTATCCTTTCCATATTCATTAGCAAGTGTTTTAGCAAATCCTACAACTCCTAGTCTAGTTGTATTTGATAAAACTAAATTATTTAAGGGTTGTTTAACAGATACAGAGGTAATAGCAATAATTCTACCATAACCTTGCTTTTTCATTATAGGAATAACCATTTCCGTTATAAAAATAAAAGAACGGAGATTTAATTCAATCGAATTTGACCATTCTTTCTTGGTAATTCTCTCAATAGGTCCTGAAGGTGGACCACCCGCATTATGTACTAAAATATCAATTTTCCCAAATTCATTTAATGTTTTTTCTACAAGACTTTTTATCTGATCTTCATACATGAGATCAGCCACAATAGGAAAAATTTTATTATTTGATGCTATTGAATGAGAAGCTTCTATTTTCTCCTTTGCGATTTTCAAATTGTCTCCAGAACGGCTACATATTACAATATTAGCTCCTTCTTTATATAACCCTTTGGCGCACGCTAATCCTAAACCTTTACTCGATGCTAGAACTAGAGCAACCTTATTTTCTAACCCTAAATTCATTACTATTTGCCTTTTTTTATTATTTGGATCTTGAAATATAATTATTAAATAAACTACATTTACAATAAAATTGATTACACCTATTACAATTTTCCGCGTTAAAACAGTCTTTCGCATTTGGACACACAATACTATTTTTATCTAGTTTTATCATAACCCGGTGTAATCTTTTTTCGATATTATTTCGCATAAGAATAAACCTTTTTTCGAATTCACCAATTTTAACAAAACATACTAAAAATGATAATTTCCTTAATTTCCTATGAAAGATTTTAAAAAGATAATTTTATAAATTCAAATAATTATAATAGTTTTATAGATTGAAGAATATATTATTAAATATAGAATTAAAATACTAAAATTTTGTAGAAAAGGTGTATGAGTATTAGTATTGACACAAAAAGTTTCGATAACCTTCTCAGTAAAATTATAAAGAGTGAAAGCGGCATTAAAAAAGTTATTTTGGTTGATAGGACCGGATTAACCATTGCTAGCGTTTCTAAATTTTCGTATTTCCCCGCTGATGTAGATGGTATTGGAGCTATCGCCAGTGCAGTATTCTGTGCTTCCGAAGAACAAGGTAAGAATTTAGAACTTGGAAACTTGGAAATAGTTACGAGCGAATTTATGGGCGGAAAAATTTTCGCGTCCTCCTGTGGACCTAAAGGTGTTTTAACGCTTATCTCTGATCCTGACATCAATATTGGACTAATCCGACTTATTCTGAAGCGATCAGGGGACGAATTGAAAGAAATTTTAGATGAATTCTTATCAGAAACCGTGGATGTTATGGATAGTGGCTTAGATTTATCCGATCTTGACTCACTCACACCTGATTAAAGAATTAAGATATTCTTTTAAACTCTTTTTATAGTTAACTAGTCTATTGAGTTAATTTAAGTTTAGTTATATTCACTCTCTTTCTTATTTATCTAAGAAAAGATAGTGTTAAAATTAGGCACTTTAGAATCAAATTATAGTCATTTGAAATCAAAGTGAGAAGTTGAGTTAAAATTTTGAAAAATGATCACTGATAATCAAAAAAGTTTATCAAGATTATATTCTAAAAAAGATTTATGTCATTTAATTTTGTGAAAAAATTAGAATTTGAGTCAGAATTCTTTGACCTTTATAAACTCTCAGATAGTGCTTACGGAGCTATTTCTAAAGAAAATTCTGGTATGGGTGGAAATGCAGGATTTATTGATATTGGAGATTATTTGATTATTGTTGATACTACGGGACATGTAAATGCTGCTAAAGATTTAAAAAGAGCTGCCAATCAATATACTCAAAAAGAGCCCAATTTTATTGTTATAACTCATTATCATATGGATCATCTTATGGGAACCTCTCTTTTTGACATATCAACTCAAATAATGACATCTGACCGAACTTTGAAGAACATTCAAACAGAAGGCAGAAAACGAATTGAAGAATTTAAGAAGATGGACCTAAAAGAAATGGAAGATTCTCTTAACACAGAAACGGATGAAGAGAAAAGAAAAGATATTGAAAATGATCTCTTTTTTCTAAAAACTGTTCGTTCAGATGATTTCACTGTTCGAGAACCCAACCTTACATTCAAGGAAGGATGTGTTATCCATGGAACTGAAAAGAATGTTCAATTGCGAACTTTTAAGAAAGCTCATACAGATGGAGATGTTATAGTATATATCCCTGAGGAAAAAATACTATTTGCTGGAGATCTTTTATTTGCACGAAGAGATCCATGGTTAGGATCCGGAGATCCTGAAGGGTGGATTTCTGTAAATGAAGAATTACTAGCACTAGATTTTAAAGTTACTGTTCCTGGACATGGAGAGTTGGCATCTAAAGAAGAATTTTCCTTAGAAAGTAAATACATTAAAGAAATTCTTGAGTTAGTGAAAAAAAAGATTGATGCTGGAGAAGATCCAACCCAGATAAAAATGGAAGATTTCTCAAAAGAGATCCAATCATGGAAGAGTCCAATATTAGAATGGAATATTAAATTTCTTGTTGACGTCCTAAAGAATTCCTAATTTCTTTAATATTTTTTCTAAAAAATGTTATCTTATTTTGTAGTTTTTGATTTAGAAAGTAATTCTTTAGATCAAAATATTTAATTTACGTTAAGAAATCCACTACTTAGTTCAATTATTAGATATAGTTCATCCAAAGTTCATGAAATTAATCTATAAATAATTATATTACATTTTATCAATTATTTAATTTATTTTGATAAAATTTGTTGATATATTATATGAATTACAAAAAAATAGACTTTGAATCATCCTATTTTGATCTTTTTGAATTAACAGATGGGATTCATGTTGCTATCTCTAAAAATGATTCTGAAGTGAAAACAAGTTCAGGAATATTTGATTTAGGGAATTATTTAATTATTTTTGATACTTTTATGTATCCTGGTGGAGCTCGTGACTTGTATAAAGCAGTAAAAGAATTATATGATAGAGATCCATCATTTATAATCAATAGTCATTATCATAGTGACCATGTGTTTGGAAATTGCCTTTTTCCAGATAATATTCCTATAATAAGTACCCCTATTACAGTAAAAAAAATAGAAGAGGATGTTTCTGATCAACTTAAAGAATTTCGAAAAACTGCTGAGGAAGAAATACAAAGACGTAAAGAAATGCTAAATTCAGACGATGCTCCTTTTGGTGAAGTGGAAATACATAATGATATCGAATTCTATAAGTATATTACTAATCCAGATTTTAAAATTAGATTACCAAATTTCTTAATTAATAATAATCTTACAATTAAAGGTACAAAAAGAACTCTTCAATTGATCCCCTATGGTGTTGGACACACTGATTCTGATATAGTTGCCTATTTTCCAAATGAAAAAATCTGTTTTATGGGGGATTTATTATTAGCCAATTTGGATGATAGTTGGGCACCAAACGACTCTGGAAGATTCAGTGCTTTTAATCCTTCAAAATTGTATGAAATTTTGAAATCCATCATAGAAAAAGATATTGAGATATATATCGCAGGACATGGAGGGATATCTACAGAAGAGTCAGTTCAGATGAATATGGACTTTATAAAAAAATATTATCTAAAAAATTAATGAATTATTAAGGAATTATTTTAATTATGTCATTTAATTTTGTAAAAAAATTAGACTTTGAATCGGAATTTTTCGATCTCTATAAGCTCTCAGAAAGTGCTTATGGAGCTATCGCAAAAGAAGATTCGATGATGGGGTCAAACGCAGGATTTATTGACATTGGAGATTACTTAATTATAATTGATACGACACTTACTGCTAAAGCTGCAGAAGATTTAAAGCAAGCTTCTTTACAATATACTCAAAAAGAACCTAATTTTGTTGTGATAACCCATTATCATATGGATCATATTATTGGAAACTCTATTTTTGATAAATCGACACAAATTATCACATCAGATCGAACGTTAACGAATATTAGAACTGAGAGCAAAAAGAGTTTTGATCAATTTAAAGATTTTGATCCAGATAAAATCGCTGATTTAGAAGAATCTCTTAAAACTGAAACAATTGAGGAGAAAATATTAGATATTCAAAATGATCTTAGATTTTTGAAGGGTGTACGTTCAGTAAAATTCCTTCGCGAACCAAATCTCACATTCAAAAATGGATGCATTATCCATGGAGATAAAAAAAGTGTTCATTTACAATCCTTTAAGAAGGCTCATACTGATGGCGATGTTATGGTATATATTCCAGAGGAAAAAGTATTATTTGCTGGAGATCTATTATTTGCGAATCGTGATCCTTGGATTGGTTCTGGTGATCCGGAGGGGTGGGTATCAGTTAACGATGAATTGATGAAACTAGATTTTAAAATCACAGTTCCAGGGCACGGAGATCTGGCATCAAAAAAGACGTTTTCTTTAGAAAGTAAATACATTAAAGAGTTAATTGAATTAGTAAAAAACAAGATAAATATTGGAGAAGATTCTACTCAAATAAAAAGAGAGGATTTTTCTAAAGAATTACAGTCTTGGAATAGTATATGTTTTGGGTGGAATATCAATTTCCTTGCTGAACTTTTAAAAAAATCATAAAATTTTTTTTAAAAAACTTAAAAGGACATTACTGAAGTTTACTTCCTTTAACAATTTTATAATATCTATCGCGTTCTTCACTTATGAGTTTAATTTCCTTTTTCAAATCCATCAGTTCTCGTTTCATATTTTCCTTTTCGTTGGTTATTCCTAAAATTTTATCGTTTAGTTTTTTAACTTCGACTTCCAAATTCGGAATTGATTCACTCTCTCTTTTAGCTTTTAATTCCTTGAATTTTAAGTTTTTATTGGTTTCATTCAATTTATTAATTTCTTGGTGTAGATTTTCATTTTCCATTCTGATTCTTTTAATTTCTGATAGTAGTTTTTCGGCACCTTTTTCAATTTCAACTGTATCACCTAATTTCGCTTTTAAGTTATTGAATCGTTCGTCTTTCTGGTCTAATGCCATTTTTTGTACATTAGTTAATCTAGTTAATTCTCTGTTTTTTGAAGTTAAAGTTGCATTGTATTCATTTAAATCTGCCATTTGACCACTCCAGTTTTCTAACTTTGAATATAACTCGGCTACTTCATTTTTTAAAGCTTCAACGTTTCTAAGATGCTCTGATCTATCAGAAACTAATAAAGAAACTTTTTGAGCAAGATCATCAATTCTTCCCTTTTTTTCCCCTATATCTTGCTGAAATTCCTCCCTTTCCTGCCAATATGCGTCAAGTTCACCTTTTTCTAATAATTCATAAGATCTAACAATTAGTTCTTTAAACTTTTTTTCCTTTCTTTTGGGTAATAGTTCATAAGCGATCCTTCGTACTTGTCCTTCAAAATTTCTTGGAAGGATATCCTCATCAGAAAGGAATACTGTAATCACATGATCTCCTTTTCCAATAAAGTGTTTAGAAGAATGACCTGTAAAAAAACTAGCTACACTAAGATCACGTTTGATTTGCATTTCAAGATAATTAGGACCTGTTCTTACACTTTTATGTTCATCAAAAACAGTTGCTAACATTGATTCTGTTACTCCTAATTCTTCACTTACATTTTGTGGATATTCAATATCTATTGATAACCCTGATTTTTTGTCCAGATTTAGAATCATAATTCCTTTCAAGGTGTAAACCTAAGATGTGTTACTTTATTTTATTACTTATTTACAATTAATATATGTTCTTTAATATTAATTAATATTAAAGGTGGTATAACATATGCTGCAACTATTTAAATTCTAAGTATAAATGTGTGAAAACGTATCTACTGTCTTTACAACATCAGTGGATAAATAATTTTGCTTAAATGCAGAAGCAAAAAATGCACGATCTTCAGGGTTGAAATAATAATATCCAAATTTATTCCATTCAAAATTAGGTTGCAATGGAGCGAAAAGGGATATTTGATCTTTCACTAGGTTCATTAATAATATATCCCGTTCTTGCTTAGTGTTATTGGATATAGTAGATAATAATACATCTTCACTTAAAACTTCCCAAGAATCTTTAAATTGAATGCAAAATTTTTTAATATCAAATTTGTTTTTTACGATAAGTCTTGCTAGTGCCATTATTGACATGTCATAAGCACTCTCCATATTCTGTTGATAAGATGGATTAGAAACAATAATACTTGGCATATTTTTTGTCTCTTTCTGATTTTGAGGAGTGCTATATTCTGGTAAAAGCCTTAATTGATTTAATCCAAGAATATTTCTAATATCTTGAATAGATCCTCCCGTATCAAAAAATTGTTTATTAATAACATACTTAAGAAGTTTTTGGGCATGAACATCTCCAAAATATGGATAATCAGAAGCAAAAAGGAGATATTCAGACCAGGTACGATTATCTACATTTTTTTTGTTACTAGATTGAAACCATCTTCGAAAACTCTCAAAAAAATTTCCCGCACCTGCTCCATGTAACATTGAAAGATCTCCGTATGTATTCGGCTGAACAATAGTATTATACACTTCAAAATCATCAATATTCCCTTGAGCAAAATGGGCAATTATAACTTTAAAATGAGGTAATAAATCAGGAAATTTGGACTTAATTACATTTCTTGCAGATCTAATTAATTTTCCAATTTCTAAAATGGAACTTTTTCCTCGAGTATCAAAAATAACTGGCATCGAGTAGCTAGCAGCTTCTATGAGAACATTAATTACTTTCTCAGAAGTCATTTTGTCTATATATCTTTCTGAACGAGGGTGTAATTTTAAACCCCTAAGCCCTAAAGTTTCTCTAACATATTTCACTTCATTTACGGCTTTTTCCCCTTCCATTGGATCACAACGACCGTACCCAATTAATTTCATAGAAAAGGGAAATCTTGTTGTGAAACGTGACACGTTAATATTGCTTGCTCTATATAGCGCTTCGGGATGTTTATCTCTAAACACATCTTGGAAAGGAAAGCAAACACCTTGATCTATAAATGAATAGAACTTGGATTTTTCTTTTAAATCAGAATATCTTTTTCCTAGCTTTTCAAGCTCGCCATAAAGCTTATCTGTAAAGGGAAATGGTGTAAATGACCATGAAA
>JABXKB010000165.1 GCA_013375485.1 Promethearchaeota archaeon
CTTAGAACCACATGTAATTGTAACATTTAAAATCGATTTTGAGTTACTTCGGTGATTTTATTTAATGTGGAAAAAGAAAATATTAGAGATTGTAAAAGAGTTTAAACATCCCGCATGGGGGATTTCACATTTCAACCGTATTTATGATCTATCATTAGAATTAGCAAAAGCTCAAAATTTTGATGTAGATGCTGATTCCTTATATGCTGCAGCTTTTTTGCATGATATCGGAGCATTTGAGCCTTTTATTCAGAAAGGGAAAGACCATTCAGATGTAGCAGTTGAGATTTGCGATGAAATACTTAATTCGATAGAGTTCCCTTCAGAAAAAATCCCCTTAGTAAAAGAAATAATCAAGAGTCATATGTTTTATGCTAAACTTGGCGAGAGTTTTGAGTCCAAAATTTTCCATGACGCTGATACTCTTGATTTCATGGGGACCATTGGAATTACTCGAATTCTTTCAATAGTGGGAATTGATGATTGGACTCCTGATCTACGGAGTGCTATCAAACTTCTTGAGAGATTCAGTAATGATTTACCTCAATCATTAATTACTGATAAAGCACAAGAAATTGGGAAGTTAAGAAAGAAGGAAATGGAAGAATTCTTAAAGAATCTAGCAAATCAAACGAATCATTTTGAATCAATTTGATTCCAGAAAAATAATGCGATTATTGTTTGTTATCATGCAAAATAAAAAAAGAAAAATGTTATTTAATTTAGAGAAATCCAAATGGGAAAAAGATTACTGACATCCAAGAATAGAAAATACTTAAGAATATCGCTGAACCTAAAATATTGCGCCCCGACCACATATAAACCCATGTAACTGCAAATTGTTGATAAATCATCATCCTGATCCACACATATAAATAGAGTGCACCTACAAGGATTGATGCTAAATGTAGCCAACTAATAAGCATTAGTATAGCAATAAGCGAAATATCCATGATAACACCTAAGCCCACCATACTGAAATATTCTTTAATTTTATTAGTAGTTTTTAATTTCCCTTGGACATTTCTAAATCCGGGGTGTATATGAGAATTATTAGTGGTATAACACCGATAATAATTATTAAGACACTTATTAACAATGCTAATTTTTTTTTATCAGATCTTATTGTTTTTATTGTTTTTCTTAATTTTGACATGAAAAATTGCATCTCAAATTGATTTGTTAATAAAAATGGATTTAACAAATATTTAAAGCTTTAAAGCAAGGAAAAATTAAATTTCACATTTTTCTCTAATGGTTAAGAGTATTGAAAATCTGAAATTCCTTTTATTTTAACATTATATTTGTAGTATATTAATGATAAAACCCATTTATTCATAAACAAGAAAAGCGTGATTGCATGAAATTTACTGAATACGCAAAAAGATATATTCCTAAGATTGATAACGCAATAATGTCGATTTATGATAGGATATTGAAAAGTGTAGAAAACTCTTTTCTTAAAGATTACTATTCTGAATTAAAGGATTATTTTTTAGCGGGTGGAAAGAGAATCAGACCGCTATTATGTATAGCTACTTATAATGCTTTTAATGAAAAGCGAGATGAAAGGATTGTGTTACCAAGCATAGGTGTAGAGTTTCTTCATAATGCTTCCCTTATACATGATGATATAATTGATAAAGATAATTTTAGGAGAGGAAAACCCGCTTTTCATTTTAGGTTTCGAAATTATCATCAAAAATATAACTTGAAAAGAATGATTGATGTTGATTTTGGTAATTCTATAGGTATTATTGGAGGAGATTCCACATTTTTCTTAGGATTAGAGTCATATCTTTTCAATGAATTTGAACAGGATCTTAATTTAAAAGCAATAAATTATTATAAACAAGCTTTTATTGAGATTGCAAATGGTGTTTTAATTGAAACTGATATGGTTAATCAGAAAAATCTTATAATGTCAGATTATATTAAAATGATATCACTGAAAACTGGATCCTTAATTGAAAAATCGATTTTAATTGGTGCAAATTATGCAAAGGTTAATGAAGATTCTTTGAAAGATCTTTCAATTTATGCTACCAATCTCGGAATTATATTTCAGATAATTGATGATATCTTAGGAACATTTGGAGATGAAAAAGTAACAGGAAAACCTACGGATGGTGATATTAGAGAGGGTAAAAAGACTTGTTTATTGATTGATGCTTTAAACAAATTAGAGGAAAATGATAAGAACCTGCTTGAAAGGTTGATAGAAAAGCCAAATATGACAATTGATGATGTTCAAGAAGTAAAAGATTTATTTCTTAAAGCAGATGTTGTTTATTCGAGCAAAGAATTAGTTAATTCATATTATGATGAGGCAAAGACCTCTTTAGATAAATTAAAGCAAACAATCAATCATTCTGAATATGAATTCTTTGAGAATTTGTTAAATTTTGTAAGAGAAAGAAAATTCTAAGAAAGGAAAATCTGTCAATTTATTCCCATTTTTATAATTTTATGATATTGTTATACAATTTATTCCAAAAAGGCAACTTTAAATAATTTCACTTTTGTTAAAAATATGTTGATATTACGATTATAATCATTTACATTTTGAAGATAAAAATCTGGTGTTGACAAAGAATTATAGTTTCTCTTCATAACATTTTAATTGTTGTTGATAGTAAATATAAAACAAAAATTTTAAAAAAAATTATAGAATCGAAAGGTTTCACATATACAGCCATTAATTTTTTTCAAAAGCAATTGAAGAATCAAAAAAACATATACCAAAATTAATATTTTTAGATGTGGATTTCCCAGGTTCGAATGGGTATGAATTTTGCAGAAAGGTAAAGTCAACTAAAAAATTCAAGGACATCCTCATATATTATTATACTGAATTCCTGAAGCAGAAGTTGCAATAAAAGCGCTTGAAACAAAAACAGATGGATATTTAAAAAAACCGTTTGATATAACTGATTTTAAAGATATCCTAGAGCAATTGGGCAAAATTAGCGCTGTTTAAGGATACAATATCAACTTATATTAATTCTTCTCTTTTTCTTTCTAATTGTTATTTAGTTATTTATTACTAATCTATTTATACTATTTAATAAAATATTAATTTGTTTAAGCTTAACACAAAAAATGATAAGAGCTAAAAATCATAAAAAAATTAATAAAGTCATAACACGTTTTTTCTTTAAATTATAAGATTGAGAGCATCTTAAATGTTAGTTGCAATTACAGGAGCCACTGGAGTTCAGTTAGCAATTAGACTTCTTGAAACACTAAAAGAAAAAAATTTGAAAACAGAATTAGTAATTTCTAAAAATGCAGAGAAAATAATTGCTATCGAAACAAAATATCAAATATCTGATATCTATCAATTAGCAACTAGAAATTTTGATGTAGATGATTTACAAGCTCCTCCCGCAAGTGGTTCTTATAAGCTAGATTCGATGATTATAATTCCATGTTCAATGAAGTCACTTTCAGCTATTGCAAACGGTTATGCAAATAACTTGATAACAAGAGCCGCAGATGTAATGATAAAAGAGAAGAGAAATCTTATACTTGTTGTAAGAGAAAGTCCCTTAAGTGCCATTCATCTTGAAAATATGTTAAAATTAGCAAAATTAGGTGTTATAATTTTCCCACCTGTCCCTTCTTATTATTTTAAGCCAAAAAGTGTGGAAGAGCTTATCGAATTTACAGTAGGGAGGATACTAGATTATATTGGAATTGAAAGTGATATAAAACGATGGGGAAATCCATTAGAATAATATAAATTAAGGTTCGTCAGGTTATATTACTAAAGTCTTGAAATTAAAGTAATAATTTATATTGAGAAGTATTAATAATTAAATAACAACAACAATTTCTTATCAATTATTTATAGCAAATAAGAAAGGAATGGAGTAAAGAGGAATTCAATTGAAAATATTCCAAGATATATGGATTGTAGAGAAATCAGGAATTGTAATTTTTCATAGAGAATTTGATCAAGTAGTCTCCCCCCAACTTTTTGGAGCAATGATGAGTGCTTTAAACATGTTTGCTGAAGAATTAGCTGAAGGAGGAATGTCAAATTTCGAATTAGAAAATACTAGATTTACAATAATCAAGATAAGTGGATTAATATTTGTAGCTAACTCTTCCAAAAAATACCATCAGAAAAAAGTAAATAAGGAATTAAAAAAAATCTCTGATAAGTTCATTAAACTTTATAGTGAAAAATTGAAAGATTTCAAAGGACAAATTGGAGTTTTTTCTGATTTTAAAAACGAAATTAAAGGAGCTCTAGAAGAAAAATCCATATAATCTTAGGTATAAAATTCTTAATTCTAATTTTATATTAAGCTTAAGATTTGGTTTAGTATAACTATTAATAAATTGAAATCTAAGTTTATCCTAAAAGTGCATATATTAAATCTTAAAATATATAATATTTTATTATGACTCGAAAGAAACCTATCCCATAAGAATTAGCTCTTCAGTTATGTGAAGATGTAAGAGAACGAAATAAGAAAAAGAAGTTCAGTCTAGCAAAAGGTCAATGTTGGGGATGTATGAAATATTCATAAAAAAAGAATGACATTAGACAAAGATGCATTTTTGGAGAGGAGAATAAGAGAGGTTGTCATCTAGTAAATAAGATTTTTAATGAGAGATATTAAATATTACATTAAAATTCAATATTCATTGATGTATCCACTGATACAATTTACCAAGTAAGACTCTTTTATCATTATTACTTCTGAGATCATTAATATTCTCAATATTCATCAACCACATCGAAGATCTTAATTCATGTTTTAAAGTTTTAATTTCTTTGATTGTATTTGTCATGGAATTACTCTTATAATCTTGCCATGCCGTTCTTAAGAATTTAAATGCAAAACCTCCAATATCAGCACCTAAAACAATTGATTTGGCAATATCAATTCCAGATCGTAAACCCCCAGTAGCAATTATTAATTTATTGGATACATCTCGTACATTTATTATACTTACTGGCGTAGGAATGCCCCATTCACGAAAAGTATCAGCAATCTTTCGAGTATATACTTCATAACTATAGTCGTCACGTATTGACTCTATTGCCGCAAAACTAGTACCACCTGCTCCACCAACATCAAACCCATCAAATCCTAATAAATCAAGCTTTAAAGCTAATTCTTTATTAAATCCCGTTCCAACTTCTTTAGCAATGATAGGAATCTTCAGATTTTTTCTTATTTCTTTGAATCTTTCTTCAAAGTTTTTATAGGAAATATTACCATCCTTTTGAACAAGCTCATGTAAAGCATTGAAGTGTATAGCCATAGCATCTGCTTTAATCATCTCAATGCATTTTTTAAAATAATCAATATTGAAATTGGGATCACATACCTGTCCTATTCCTAAATTTCCTATTACAGGAATATTTGGTGCTACATCACGAACTATACTAAAGGATTCAATTGTAGAAGGGTCTTCTAATCCTATTCTCTGACTTCCTATCCCAAGTGCAACGTTTTCCGTTTTTGCCGCGTTTGCTAAAATGTTATTAATTGCTTTAGAAATCTGGTGACCTCCAGTAATTGCTGCAATACATATTGGAGCAGATATTTGTTTTTTAAAGAAATTAACAGAAATATTTATATCATCTAATTCAATTTCTGGGAGAGGATAATGAATTAGATTAATATCATCAAAAAAATTCCTTACATGCTGAACATCATGTTCTAAAGGTATTTTTATGTGTTCTATCTTTCTATTAAAGATTCTGCTTTCAATTATTTTATCAGATGATACTTCAATATTAGTACATTCGATATATTGGTTAATTAATGCGTTCAGAACGTTTTTATTTTTAATTCCATTAATTATTTGAACAGGGATATTTAACTTTACAATTTCTTCAATTTTTTCTAGTTTACCTTTTATACCTCCGGTAACATCTATCTTTTGATCCAATTCAGCTAATTGTATGTTAGCTAAATTGTTAAGAGTCAATTTTAAAGCTAATTTTTTATCTCCATTGTCCTTGATAAATATACCATCTTCTTCTATAGCAAATATAACTTTTGAGATTTTAAAATTTTGAATACTCTCACATAATTTCAAAATAATATGATCTCCTGATAGAATTGAAAAAGAATCATCCTTACTTAGAAGAATATCTCCATAAAGGACTGGTATTATTCCAAGGTCGAGCAATTTTTCAATAGGATCTATAGATTTAATATTTATTTCATTAAAATCTTGTATAAAGATGCTAGAAGGTTGAATCGAAATAGCGGGATATCCCTTTTCTAACAATTTTTTTATTATTATTGAATTAAATTGATTCATAGCATCATGTGTCTTAGAAAGCCCTATTATTTGATCCTTAATAGAAACATTCAAGCCTTGAGAAATTTGATATTTTTTAGCAAGAGGATGACCAAATGAACCACCTCCGTGAATTAAAACAATTAATTTTTTACTCTCAATAATTTGACTAAGACAACTTTCCAGAATTTCTTCCCTAAGTGAAAAGGGTGTATTTTTATCAGTTAATAAACTTCCACCTAATTTTAACAGAATTATTTCATTGTCATTTTTCAATTATTCCTCACACTCATCCTATCATGGTTTTCCAGGCATCATATCCTTCTTTTTCAACAGCTTCTGCAATTTTATCTTGTACTTCTTCAGTTTCAGCTAAAGCAATTACCAACCCCCCTCGTCCAGTTCCTGTCATTTTAGCACCAATAGCATTATTTTGAAGGGCGATTTCGACCAATTTATCATTAACTTCTCCAGAAACCGTTATATCTTGTAATAATTTATGGTTTCGATTCATTAATTTACCTGTCATGGTTATATTTCCCTCAAGTAGAGCTTTTTTCGCCTCTGTTGTTAATTTTTCATATTGACTGAAGATTTTTTCAAATTTTTGTGGAGATTCCTGTTTTAAACGTCTAACATCTGCTACTACTTCTGTTGTCGATGCTGTTATTCCTGAATTTAGTATTACTAAAGACATCCTCTTTGGTGATTGCAGAAGTTCCATAGTATTTTTTCCACCGCTTAAGTTTTTAACAAACCAAATTAACCCACCATAAGTAGAGGCTGTGTTGTCTATACCTGAAGGAGTGCCGTGATATGCTTTTTCTCCTTCATAAGCGGCTTCATTAATCCTTTCATCACTTAAACTTAGATTAAATGTGTCATTTATAGCTCGAGAAAGGGATGTGCATTGAGCGGCTGAGGCTCCTACCCCACTAGCGACAATTAAATTCCCAGTGAATGTGATTTCAAGCTTTTGATTCTCTGTATCAATTTTCAAATATTCAATTACATTTTTAATTGATTTTACAGCTTCATTAAATTTCTGTTTTTTATAACCAGGTGTTGCAAGTCTTTGATCGTCAACCGTCCAACCATTTCCTTCAACTACTTTAACTTCTGCTGTCGTAAAAGATCCTAACGCTGATGCGATTGCTGGAAGCCCATAAACTACGAAGTGATTGCGTTTATTCCTGAAATGGGAATTAAATTTCGCCAAAAAGTATGGTCTTTCCGTATCCTTTTCCAGTTCCCAAATTTTTCACCAATTATACTCCTTCGATATGATAAAATTGGAAAGTATTCAAATCTATTTAAATTTCTTAATCTATAACTTAATTTGATAATTTTTAACTTTATTTAAAAAGTTGGAAAAGAAAGATAATTTTCATGAGTGGTATTAAAATAAATGCTCATTTGTTGTATAAGAATCGTTAGCAGGTTTTACAAGAATAGTTTTTTCAATACCTTCAATGGATTCTAACATATTTTGAATATATTCAATATTTTCTGGTCTGCAAAAGCAGTGTACATTTGGTCCTGCATCAATGGTAAAGAAACAGTCTAAATTTTCAGATTTTCGTATATATAACACTTTCTTAATTACGCTTAAAGTGAGTGGATTCCAATAGAATAAAGCAGGTTCAGATGTCATCATTACCCCATGCATAAATAAGCAATTTTTTTCTGCAATCATTCCAAATTTCTTGAAATCATCATCTAATATTGCTTTTTTGATTTCCTCAGCTTGTTCATGCGATTTTTTAACTCGTATGGTATTAAATATACTTGTTTTTGCCAATTCATGACCAATGTCAGATGGAACATCCTTTCTTCTTTCATCTATTATAGCAATGACTGCATTTATGTCAACGTGATCTGGACCACATATCTGTTCGGCATAAGAAGTCTCATGGGAGAAACCCCGATGCCAATATACAAATCCACCATGAATTGAGCGTGCTGCAGAACCAGAACCTAATCTAGCAAATGCTGATAATGCTTTTTGGGTTAGTTCCAAATTTAATGCTTTAGCTGCAGCAATAGTAAGTGCGGCAAAACCAGCTGCGGAAGACGCTAAACCTGCTTGGGTGGGAAAGTCATTAAAACTTACCATTTTAAATTTATAATCAATCTGTTTTAGTTTTCTTAATGGATTAATGATTTTTAAAATCCTTTCAATGTCTCTTCCTTTCAAAAGATTATTATTTAATATTGCCTCATTTTCCTTAAATTCTTCTGAAAATTCTATTGTTGTATGAGTCTTTAATTGAGTGTTTTCCGAAAACCCATACTTCGTCATGCTCACGCTATCATTTAAGGGTATATTTAGTTCTGGGGATACTTTGTTCCAATGACCCCAATATTTTATCAATGCTATATTTGAATGAGCAATTGCAGAAGATTTCATTAATATCAAAATGATACTATTCTATTATTTCAATTGTTCCTTCTGAACCATTAACAATGAGTTTTTGACCTGTTTTTATGTTACCAATATCAATTTTATCTACACAAGGAATTTCGCTGATAATACAGCCTACTGCTATGATTGTATCAATTTGCTTATTAACGATCGCTGCGGGAGCCATGTTATTTTTTTTCATTCTATACATAGTATATGATCCAACGGTTGATCCTTTACCAGTAGGAAAAACTAATATTTTTCCTGCAATTGATTGACCTTCTAGTTCATGACCAACCTCAACTATTTTTCCTGTATCAGGGTCAACACCACCATAAAATGAGATTCCATCTTTTGTGACAATCGCTTCTGCCTCTGCTGTACCTTTGTAAATTTTTCTTCCTTCTAACTTCATTTCATTGCCTCCTCTACACATTCTTCAATTGAACCAATTTTTACTTTAAATTTATTTTTTGCGCGACCATAATAACACGCTTTTGCTGAGTCTACCATCATTCTTTTGAAACGCCCCTTAATTGGAGCAACAACACAACATGTATCTGCTGCAAATTTCGCTCCTGCATCTTCAATTATTTCAGAATAACCGACTTCATCAGCTATTCTTTTTGTAGGTCGTGCAGTAGTAATCCAAAATTCTTTCTTTACTTTCTTTCCTTTTAATAAACTGGCAATTTTTTCAATTTCGTGAATTGAAGCATGTGGGCACCCTATACTAACAAAATCTATTTCAAGATCATCATCAATAAGTTCCTCTCGAGTTTTTTCAAGATCTGCTTGGTTAAATTCAAAAGTAATATCAACTGGCTTAGGATATTTAATATATTCTGGAGTTATTCCTTCCATATGAAATAATGCAGTACCACCATAAGTTGCAACAGAAGCACAAAAAGATTTGAGTTCTTCAACAGTTGCGTTAGAGATTCCTGTTATATAAGGTATTTTCTTTCCTATCTCAACCAATTTATCTCCAATTATTTTACCTAATATGCCAAATTTGTCCGTACCTCTAACTGGAGCATTAACTTTGATCAATACTTCCCCATGACGATTTTCATCTAAATGATACCCATATTTTGGTGTTTTCCCAGTAATTGCAGATGCTAAAGCGCTTGGCCCTCCCTCACGATTGGTTCGAGCACCAATAATGGAATTAGCATAACAAACAGCACTACTTTCAGCCCAAGCAATGTGTTGCCCATAATGAGGAGAATTCCCAATTAAATACGGGGTACAAGAACAAGTCGTAATTATACCCATTTTAGCAAATGCATCAATTGCTCGATTCTGATTTTTAGCAAATTCTTCGTCGATCCCTAAAGCTTGCCAATTTTCTCGGTCCATTCCGGCTGGATTTAAAGTTGTTAAGACTCTAACCTTACCATCCTCTGCCATTTCGTTTAAGAATTCCAAACCCGCTTCACCAAGATTTGCATATGAAACTCCGGCTATTTGAACGCCATAGACATTGACCATACACTCAGCATCAAATATATCACCTAACGTAACTAAAATTTCCATTGATTTCTTAGCAGCTTTTCCATACTTACCATCCAGCATGTCTTGTTCTTCTGATGTCAATTTCATTTTTTCCTTACCTCATCTTAAAAATATTTCTTAATATCAACTTTAGGAAATTCAGCAATATCAAAACTCTTTCCTTTTACCAAAAGTGGTTTAGTTAAATCAAACCCAATTTTCGTTGTCATTTT
>JABXKB010000166.1 GCA_013375485.1 Promethearchaeota archaeon
GCGGGATCTATAACTCCAGAACTAAATATACTTAAACCCATTATCGGTAGAAACAAAGAAACAATCAACAACACAACACAAATAATAGGAAAAATTCCTATCCATTTACCAGCCATTAAATATCTTACCTTTTTATAATTTCTTGAAATTTTAAGATTACAAGAAATAGTAAACAATTTTTTATAAAACTTATAATAATTTTTTTACAAAAAAATGAAGAATGAAATAAACATGCTAATTATAAATATATTTTTTAAATCAATTTTTGAACCTATGATAAAAATCTAATGGTTTGATAATATCTCTATAGAAATAGAAAAAATAGACAAAAGCGGTTTCCAAAAGGAAAATTTGTTCAAATCTGAGTTTATGCAAAAATTGGTCTATAAAAAATATAAATAACCATTTCATTACATTTAATATAAATAAAAAGGAAGTTTGAAAATAAATTAATGGGTTGAGGTATTTTAATGGAAGTCAGTATTAATTATCATCAAGCATTAGAGGAAAGTTTAAGAAAAGAATTGGTGTGGTTGATAGAAGAATTTAAGATTTTATTCAAATCGAAAATAGAAATTGAACCTAAGAATGATAAGAAATTAGCAAATGAGATACTAGATTTTATTCTTGAAAACACGCTCGTCTATGACAACATTGTACTGTACAATTTGTTTACTGAAACTATGGAAAACATTGAAAAGAAGTACCCCAACTTATTTTAATCAATTTTCATCAATTTTTCTTACCATAAACAAGAATTATGAAAGATGGGCAAATTCTTATCTACTTTACATGGGAATTCGATAGGTTTTAACTCCTCCTGATCTCAGATTTATAATAAATTTAATACATTAAAGATCCTTGGCGCATCGAAACCCTACAGCAAAATCAACCCAATTCGCTGGAAGTCCTTTTCTGAAATATACTCTTTTACACATTTTCCCAGAATGCCAACTTCCGCCACGAATAACTCTCAATGCTCCTTCTTCCGGCCCTTTAGGATTACTATAAGGACTTTTCTTATAATAATCTTCCTTATATACATCTAGGGTCCATTCCCAAATATTTCCTGACATATTGAACAATCCATAAGCATTTGGATCATAACTGTTAACTTCTACTATTAAATTCTCCCAACCTATTCCTGGAGTATTTCTTCTTAATGGAATAGTCCATTCGTTACCTGTAGGATAATTATTATCACTAAGTTTTCCTCTAGCAGCATATTCCCATTCAGCTTCAGTTGATAATCGTTTTCCCGCCCACTCAGCATATTCTTCTGCCTCGGACCAACTTACACCAACTACCGGATGATTTGGAAAATCTTTTCCACAACGAAATTTATTAACATCCCAAAATTCTGGTAAATTATGCTCTGTTTCTTGGCAAAACTTATAATACTTCGCATTAGTTACTGCATGTTTATCCATATAAAACGAATCAACCTGGACTTTATGCGCTGGACTAAAATCAATCTCATAACGGTTATCTTTTCCCATAATAAACTCTCCTCCAGGGATAAGAACCATTTTTTGGTTAATCTCTTGTGAGCTAACCAGACCTTCCTGGTTTATTTCTGGATTTTTCTCATTATTCTTCATTTTTCTAAAGAAAATATATCTATAATTTCTAATTTATTCAATGTTTTTAACTTAGATAGTAAAATTATTCAACCTAATAAGTTATCATTTATTTTTTTTTTAAATGTTTTGATCGCTAATTGATATAGGATTTAGTTGGAACAAAAATATAAAAAAATTAAATCTAATACCGTAAAAACTAATTATAAATGAGTTATATATCTGTTTCTTTCCCATTCACTTACAACGACTCTGTAAGCATCGTACTCTTCAAGTTTCGCATAATAATAATTTTTAAATGCTAATTCACCGAATACTTCTTTCATTAGTTCAGAATTTTTAAATTCTTTCAATGCTTCATTAAGAGTTCCCGGTAAAGAAATTATTCCTTCTTTTTCCATTTCTTTCGAGGAAAGATGATATACATTTCTATCTGTAGGTTCAGTAATTTCGATGTCATCTGATAAAAGTCCGTCCAATCCTGCTGTAATCAATACACTGAATTGTAAATAAGGATTTCCCGAAGGGTCAGGACATCTAATCTCACATCTCGCAGCACTTGGTTTCCCCTGAAAGTCAGGTACTCTAATAAGAGGAGATCTATTTCTAAAACCCCAAGCTAAGTAAACTGGAGCCTCGTATCCTGGAACTAATCTTTTATAGGAGTTTGGCCAACTACTTAAAACAGCACACATCGAACGAGCATGTTTTAATTGTCCTGCAATCCATTTTTTCATTAGAAGTGAGATGTTATCTCTGTCATTTCCGTCATAAAATACATTATTTCCGTTCTTCCAAAGGGATTGGTGTACGTGCATTCCAGAACCATTAATTCCTTCAAAAGGTTTTGGCATAAAAGTTCCTAGTAGGTTATGTTGAGCTGAAACTGTTTTTACAATTGTTTTAATTGTTATTGTATTATCTGCTGTATTAACCGCCTCATCATATCTGAAATCTACCTCATGCTGTCCGAATGCAACTTCATGATGTATACACTCAACAGAAATTCCCATAGCATCACAATATTCCGCGATCCTATATCTTATCATTTCATTAATATCATAGGGATCATAATCGAAATACCCCCTCATATCTGAGGGTTTAAATGCTTGTTCCGTATCTGGAGTAAGTATGAAGAACTCCATTTCTGGAGCACAATAATAATCATACCCTAATTCTTTTGCTTTCTTAACGGCTCTATGTAATATTCCACGAGGGTCTCCTTCATACCGATCACCATCTGGTTTATAGATATCACAAATCACCCTTGCCACTTTATTTTCTATTCTCCATGGTAAGAGATAAAATGTGCTGGGATCAGGAAGTGCGACCTTATCACTTTCTTCAATAGCCCCATAACCAGTTATTGAACTTCCATCAAAACTCTCCCCTAATTCAAATATATCTTCTATTCTATTAGCATTAATTTCGAAGGATTTAATGAGTCCATGGATATCGGTAAATTGGAGATATAGAAATTTAATATCTTCTTCTTTAATCTTCTCTATTACCGCTTCACATAATTCTTTCCTTTTAGGATCTCTTCTATCAATCATTTTCTATCTTACTCTGTCTTTTTCTTTTTTTACTACACTAAATATATAAATAACAGGAAAAAGTTCCCAAATTTTAATTATATAAATATTATAATGATCATATATATAAAAATCTTAACTTTTTCTAGCTCAAATGTTTACATTATTGGAAGAAAAAGTTTATAAATGATCACTAATATATAAAAAGAATAATCGAATGATTTATATGATAATTTTTGTCGTAATAAAAAATGATCAAATGGTCATTTTTAAAATTATCCTATGGACAATTGCATACTTTTATAAAAATCATATAACTATCTAATAATATGACTGAACATTCAAACCCTACTGATATTTCTGAATTAGATATTGAGATCCTAAAAAAATTAAGTACAGATGGACGACTCTCGCTTCGACAACTTGCTAAAGATTTAGGTAATAAATCGCCTGTAACAATTAAAAATCATGTTGAGAATTTGGAGAACAAGGGTATTATCATAAATTATGGAGCCAAAATTAATTATGAACAATTAGGATATGAAATTATGGCTATTATCGAAGTAACGATTTCTAAAGGAAAAATGTTTGAGGTAGAGGAAAAGATTGCTGAAAACCCAAACGTGTTTGGTGTTTATGATATCACAGGAACTTATGATGCTCTCATATTAGCAAGATTTAAAACACGAGAGGAACTAAGTAAAATGATAAAGGAAATTCATAAATCTCCTAATGTAGAGCGTACAAATACTCATTTTGTGTTAAATTCTATTAAAGAATTTAGTTCTTTTGTGGATTTATTAGATAAAGAAGGGGAAAAAAAGTAATATAAGATCTCCTAGAATAAAAAAAGTTTGATAAATTTGTCACTTTTCCTTAGGATTAATCATTTCGTTCAGTTATCCACATGTGTTTTATAACATTGTTTATTCTTGAGAAATAAAAATTATTGTATATTATAACATCTTTCACAATTATGATTGAGAATTGATTAATCGTTCAGATTTAATTTTAAAACCTTACAGAAATGTTTAGATTTTAACCGATAAATTTATAAATATATATAATCTGATATAATTATAAGAAAGAAATGGGAAATATTTCCCACAAATATAAAAAAAAATTTCTCTTGGAAAAGAAGGTTAAAATTAAAACTACTCAAAAATAAAAATTTGAAGGTATAAATATGACTTTACAGAAAATGTTTCGAACATATGAGCAGATGTGTTTAGATAAATTAAAAGAAATTGGAAGATCTTCGGTAGCAGAGTGGTCAATGGCAATGGGTTATAGGAGTTCTAATGGTTTGATAAAAGTTATAAAAAGAATTCAAAAAACCATGCCGGAAAAATTAATAATATATTATGACAGAAAGCCACGTTTATATGAAGTATTATGAAAGATTTTTTTGATAAAATAGAAAAAATAACTAAAGCCAAATCCCCTCGGTCCTACAATCTCAACAGCAGGGAAATCAATAATAAAAACCAAAGGTCTAAAACCCTTGTCATGGGGGCTCCCTATGATAAATTCATAGCCATGGCAAAGGCTCCTATTACTGCTACAATGAAAGCAAAATATATTGGTGAACTTATTGAAAAAAGTCAAGCTACGCCTGCATTACTAAGAAATCTTGGGATTCCAAAGGATAAAAATCCTAAGAGCTTGACACTTAATAAGGCTTTTGTTGAGTATGATAATTTACATAGAATACACCATGGAAAAAAAATCCCTCCTTCGGTAGTCGGAGTATATACGTATTTAGCTAGTAAATTAGGTATTGATCTAAAACAATTACTCGCGGGAATAAGGAAATTTAAATTGGATTTAATTGATCGCCATGATATTGCGTGTATATCTCAAAGAGCAAAAGATGTGTGTGAAAAGTGGAATTTAGGGATAGAATCTCAAGAATCATTTGATTTCGAGTTAATAAAGAGAGAAATTTATTCAGGAAATTATTAATCCCTTTTTTTTCTGCAATTTAGTTAAAATAAAGAATAAAATTTAGATAGATTATATAGAAATATTAACTTTAGTTAGTTCATTAATTTTTCCAGTTGATTTACAAAATCTTCATATTGTTTTATCCCAAGTTTCCAAAATTCAGGTTTGGTTATATCTAATCCCACAATTTCGGCAAGTTCCTTAGGTGAAACACTACCTCCACTTGCGAGAAGTTTCTTAAATTTTGGAGCAAAATCTTTTCCTTCTGTCTTATAGATTTGATACAGGGCGTATACAAAAAGTTGAGCATAAACATATGGATAATTATAAAACCTAAAACCAACTCGGTAATAATGAGGTTTCATTGTCCATTCCCATATTAATTCATCAAAAAAATCAATTGAATCTCCATATATTTTGTCTCTACCAGCAACCCATAATTTCGAGATAGTATGACCATCCAAATATTCATTATTTTTTAATGCGTTGTACATACTCTCTTCGAACCAATATCGGGCACTAACTTGGAATGCAGCCATTCCAGCATCATCTAGGAGATGTGCTAAAATTGCTTTTTTGAAACTATCAGAATCAGAAGTTTGTAATAACAAATCAGTCATTAATAATTCACCAAAAGTTGAAGCGCATTCGGCAGTTGTATACCCCGGATGTATATTCAAATAAGTTTGTTTATCCATGGCTAGATAACCATGGATAGCATGTCCAAGTTCATGAGCTAAGGTATAAATTTCCCCCATTTGACCAGCGAAATTCAATAAGATGAACGCAGATTTTCCGTTATACCAACCAGCGCAATAAGCTCCATTTCTCTTTCCCATCCTGATACTTGCATCAATATGACATTTTTCATACATATCTGCTGCGATTTCTGCAAATTCGTTATCAAAACTTTTATAAGCGTCTAAAATTAGCTTTTTTGTCTCATCCCAGGAATATTTCTTTTCTGGCATTTCGAGAAGTGGAGCAAGAACATCAGCATAATTTAATCTTGGCAACTTCAGAAGTTTTGCTTTAAGTTTCAAAAACCTTTGATAAACATGAGCATTTTCTTCGATAGTTTTCATTAAACTTTCTATAATTTCCTGTGATGTATCGTTAACTATTAAACTATGATGTAAGGCATTATCATATTTTCTTCTCTCTACTGTTTTGATCCAATCACCACAGATATTACGTAAGGCTGTCGAAAAGATATATTCATCTTTTCCTAAAGTTTCATATATAGATTTATCAGCTGAAATACGTGTATCTCTGTCTGGATGACTTAATAGGATATATGCTTCTCCATATGATAAAATTTTCTCTTTACCCTCAACCATGACATGAAATTGACGCGTGTTAAGCCATTTTCCCTGCAATTGACTCCATTGGGTGACACCATACTGATCTTTCTCCAAAATTAATTGTTCTTCTAGTTCAGATAATAGGTGGGGATAAGCTCTTGCAATCTTCTCTAGATAATGTTTATAATTTAGTAATGTTGGATCATTAAGTAAATTTTTATTCTCAAAAACAAATTTGCCAACTTCTAATTCTAAAAATGTTAGTTTTTTATTAACATCCGTAAGAAATTCTATAGTTTTGTTTTGCAAAGCTTCATGTTCTGTTATTTGCATATCTGCATCATACAAAATATGAGCAAATGTAAGCAATTCATCTAAAGATGCTTCAAATTCCTCTTGCCTTTGGAATAACTTTTGGAGGTCACTTGCACTGAATTCAGGAGGCTTTATCTTTCCTTTATAATCTTTAATAAATTGTTCAACTTTCGTTTTTGAATTCTCTATTACTTTTTCTATTTTTGGATCACTAGGACCAGTAAATAATTTGCTTAGATCCCAAGCAATTTCTTCTTTTGTCATTTTCATCAATTCAAAAAAATTAGATTTTATAGTATCTAATTTACATATTAATTAAAATTTAACAGAAAAAAAAAAAAGATTCTGGTTATTTTGATTTAGTGAATTATTCATATTCTATTGTGCTTGGAGGCTTATTAGATATATCATAAACAACACGATTAATTCCTTTAACCTCATTAGCAATCCTTGTTCCAATTCTTTCAAGAAGCTCCCAATCTAATTTGGAAAAGTTTGCTGTCATAGCATCAGTTGATTCAACTATTCTTATTGAACAAATATATTCATAAGTACGATAATCACCCATTATCCCTACCGTTCTTAAGGGAAGAAAAACACAAAATGCCTGCCATATTTGTTCATAAATTCCTGCATTTCTAATTTCTTCTATCAGAATCTCATCAGCATTTCTTAAAATAGTTAATTTTTCTTTATTAATTGGACCTATAATTCTAACAGCTAAACCAGGACCTGGAAATGGATGTCTTGAGATAATTTCTTTAGGAACACCCAACTTCACTCCAATTCTTCTAACTTCGTCTTTGTACAAATCCTTCAAAGGTTCGATAATTTCTAACATCATATCATCGGGTAGAGTTAAGTTATGGTGTGATTTAATTTTCACAGAAGCTTTACTTGTAGCACTTGTCTCTACACGATCGGGATAAATAGTACCTTGTGCTAAAAACTTTATGTCGGGATTTGTTTTTTCAAGTTCAATAGTTTTGTTTTCAAAAACGTCAATAAAAGTGTGTCCAATTATTCGGCGTTTTTCTTCTGGATCTTCAACATCCTTAAGTTTCTCTAAAAAAAGATCTTCAGCATCTATATAATGGAAATTCTTAAATTTTAATTTCTCTTTAAAGGTTTCCTGAACCTCAATTTCTTCATTTTTCCTTAAAACACCATTGTTTACAAATATGCTGTGTAATCGCTCACCTATTGCTTTATGGAGAAGTACAGCAGTTACAGACGAATCAACACCTCCACTTAATCCCAAAATAACCTTATTATCAGAACCAATTTTTTTTCTTATTTCTTCGATGGAACTATCGATCCATTCCTCTAATTTCCATTCTTTTTTACAATCCGCAATTTTATATATGAAATTTTCCAAAATTTTATTTCCATTTGGAGTATTTGAGACTTCTGGATGGAATTGAACACCATATAACAACTTTTCTTGATTTCCATAAGCAGCTATGGGACAAGTTTCAGTTTTAGCATACGTTTTAAAACCTTTAGCAATCTCAGTGATTTGGTCCCCATGAGACATCCATACTATTTGTTCTTTCTCTAGTGAATCAAAAAGTAAATTCGGTTCTATAATCATAAGGCTGGATTTTCCATATTCCTTAGCTTTTTTAGATTCAACTTTACCTCCTATTTGATGCATGATTAAATGATGACCATAACATATTCCTAAAACTGGAATTTTATTTTCGGAAGTAAATTGAAAAAATCCTTCTATTAATGATGGGCTATCTTGCTCATAAACACTGCTAGGACCACCTGAAAGGATAATAGCTTTAGGATTAGCTTTTTTCAATTTTCCAAGTTCCACATCAAAAGGTAAAATTTCTGAATATACTCCCAAATCTCGTATTCGGCGAGTAATCAGATGTGTGTACTGTCCACCAAAATCTAAAACGATTATAATATCCATGGTTACTTCATTTTAAAGAGATTATAGGATATGATGCTAAAACTAGGTTATATTATTTTTAATAAATTGAAAACGATTTATTCTTAATATTAAAAAAGCTTTTTAGAAAATTAATTTTTTCAATTAGCCAATCACTTTTTTTTTGATTAAAGTTTTTAATTAAATGGAAACATAACATTTCATCACATTAAATTGATTACCATATTCAAAATGTTAGCGAAATTGGGGAAGGAATTCCCGAAGCTATTGTATATAAGAAAAATTTTTTTTAGATTAAAGTATACCTCCAATTAGAGAATGAGGTTTTATTTAAAATTACACTTCACTTAATTAAAATTAGGATGATTTATAGTGCCTTATAAAATATTAAAAAGAATTCCGCTTGGAAACAGTGGTACATTATTTGAAATGGATATATATGCGCCATTAATTGCTAATAAAGCATATGCCGGGAATTTTGTATTAATTAGAATTAATGAGACAGGTGAAAGAATTCCTCTTACCATTGCGGATTATGATAGAAAAAATGGTGTTATTACACTAGTATTTCAAGTAGTTGGAAAATCAACATTATTGCTTTCTCATCAAAATGAAGGGGATGAGATTTTAGATGTAGTAGGACCCTTAGGAAATAAAATACATGTAAAGAAATATGAATACCCAATAATTATAATTGGTGGTGGTGTGGGAATAGCTCCTTGTTATCCTCAAGCAAAAGAATTAAAACAAGCGGGTAATAAAATTATATCAATAATAGGGGCTCGAACTAAAGACCTAGTATTTTGGAGAGAGAGAATGACGGAGGTTAGTGAAAAATTATTTATTTGTACTAATGACGGAAGTGAGGGAATTGAAGGATTTGTTACTCAACCGCTAAGAGATATAATTAGTAAAGATAAAATTAGCCTAGTTATAGCAATAGGTCCCATGATAATGATGAAAAACGTTGCAGAACTAACAAGTGGTATTGAAGGGTTACCAAGGGTAAAAACATTCGTATCTTTAAATACAATAATGATAGATGGTACGGGGATGTGTGGCGGGTGTCGATTTCCTGCCAAAAATGGTGAAATTCATTTTGCTTGTGTTGAAGGCCCTGATGTTGATGGCCATATTGTAGACTTTGATATTTTACTAAATAGAGAAAAAAGATTTGCTGAATTTGAAAAAAAATCCTATGATTTCTATAAAAAAGAATGTAAGAATTTAAAAATAGGATAAAGGAGGGATTATTAAGTGAAAATACCAAGACAAAAAATGAGAGAACAAGATCCTTCCGAAAGAATTCATAATTTTTCAGAAGTTGCTTTGGGTTTTACAGAGGAAATGGTTAAAACGGAAGTAGAAAGATGTCTACAATGTGGTGACCCTAAATGCGTTGATGGTTGTCCTGTTAATATTGATATCCCAGAATTCATCAGATTAATTAAGGAAAATGATTTATTAGAAGCAATTCGAAGTATAAAAAATTATAACATTTTACCTGCCATATGCGGAAGAGTTTGCCCTCAAGAAATCCAATGTGAAAAAGCGTGTATCTTAAGTAAAAGATGGGAGCCTGTAGCAATAGGAGCACTTGAGAGATATATAGCAGACTGGGAAAGAAAAAATCAATTGAAAGAATGTCCCGATTGTGAAGCTCCAAATCAAATAAAAGTTGCCGTAATTGGATCAGGTCCAGCAGGGCTTACTTGTGCAGCAGATCTTGCTAGATATGGATTTGATGTAACAATTTTTGAGGCATTTCATAAAGGGGGAGGTGTTTTAGTTTATGGAATACCAGA
>JABXKB010000434.1 GCA_013375485.1 Promethearchaeota archaeon
GAAAATGAAATTGAGCTTGCTAACATTAAAAACGACTTAGAAAAATGGATTGAACAAAAAATCGATGAATTATTAACTGGTATTAAATATGAAGTTATTCCTATCCAAAAATTAGTCCGAGTTCAAATCGGAAGTGCTTTTATCACTTTAAAAAACTTATCAAAAAAATAACAGTTAAGATAATTATTTAGATGATTATATAAATAGATAATAATAAATCAATATTGTATAACAAAAATACGGTTTAGAAATTATGACTAAGAATATAGGTTTCGATCATTCACATAATAATAAATTAAAAATCGAAAACAATGCGTTTACTGATTTTATTCAATATCTTTTCGATTCAGATTTTAAATTGGGGAAAATTGAAGCCGGTCTAACTTATGAAAAGCTAAATAAATATGATCTCTTTATAATCGGTGTACCTAATCTTGGTCCAGATCTAGATTCTGATGAAATTGATGATTTAGTCAAATATGTTGAAAATGGGGGGAGCCTCCTTGTAATAAATGATGGTGGTGGTGATCATGAAAATAAAAATAATCTTTCTGATTTAACTAAAAACTTTGGGATTATTTTTAATTCTGATAGATTATTTGATAATAAGAATTTCTCAAAAGATAATTCTCATCCGATAATAAAAGATTTTAGGAGCCACTT
The DNA here is from genome assembly GCA_013375485.1 of Promethearchaeota archaeon. GTDB lineage: Archaea > Asgardarchaeota > Lokiarchaeia > Sigyniarchaeales > SOKP01 > Loki-b32. Next base: position 664 of record JABXKB010000434.1, read on the forward strand.
TATTACAAGGGATATTACTCAAATTATTCACTCTAATGGATGCACAGTGGTAATAGACAAATCAATTGAAGATGATAATATTGATGTGAATAGTCTAGCTTTTTCTTCTGAAAATACCTCATGGCATAGATATTTTAATGGGGAGGAGTGGCAGGACAAATCTGAACAACATCTTCCAATCATAGGTGCTACACATTATAGCTCTGGGAAAGTCATCGTAATTGGAAATTTATCAATATTTTCAAGTTTAAACAAATCTTATGGAATAAGAGCTGCTGATAACTTTAAATTAGTTACTAATATGATTTCTTGGTTGTTGAATAAAGCATCATCTAAAGAAGAACAAGCTTTAAAGCCAATACTCACTACGGTTTCCATTGACCAAGATCTATTCTACTGGATTAAAGAAATGATAAATAAAGGAAAATGGAAAAACCTTGATGAAGTAATTAATTTTGCATTAAAAATAACTAAAATTAGATTGAAAGAAGCTGAGAAAGATGATAAAAACGAATAAAGATCAATTATTAATTGGCCTTATCGGTGATACTCATATGCACTCTCAAGAAGGAGATATCCTACAAAAGATATTAGATAATTTTAAAGAAAAAGAAATTGATTATTTATTTCACGTGGGTGATTTTACAAGCTATAAAATATATGAAAAACTTCAAGCTCTTTTTGGGAGGGAAAAAGTTATCGGAATCGTTGGTAATATGGATGGATCAAAAATTTCGAAAGAATTACCTAAAAAAATCGAATTAGATTTATTTGGACATAGAATTTTTATAACTCATGGTGAAGGTGGACCAGACAATATTATTAAACTTTTGAACAAAAGATTTGATTTATCTCAATATGATATTATCATTTTTGGTCATGCTCACCATCCTTTTAATGAAAAAGGGAGAGATGGAAAATTATACATTAGTCCAGGCTCGCCAACCGATAAAAGATTTACTGATATTAATTCTTATGGATACTTAAAGATATCCCAAGAAAAATTAGAGCCGAAAATAATTTATTTATAGTAGAAAAAAATTAGATTAAGTACTTTCCATTGTTTTTCCTGAAAGTTTCTTGTAATGGTTTAATACTGCTTGGCGAGCCGCGTAAACAAAAGCCCTCTTTACGTTCACTCCCTGGATAGCAATGGTTTCATATATTAAAACATGGTTCAATTTCGCTGTATCAAGTGCTTGCCGTATTTTGGATATTTCTACAATATCCTCTAGATCCCTCTTATTTGCTAAAACTACTGTTGGTACCTCCGGTGGATCAAATGCAGCAACAGGTATTAGTTTATCTCCGTAGAATCGGAGTAACTCTTTTAAACTCCAAATGTTCTCGCCCCACTGATCTATTAATGAATCCCAAGTAAATATACATGCATCTGTTCCTTTGAGAACAGTTTGGCGTTGGAATTTATGTCTTCGCTGTCCAGCAACGGTGTAAACTTGAAATACTACATTAGAAACTCTTGCAACAACACGATCGAAAAAGAGTGTTCGGCCAGTTGGGTCTTGTATCTGTTGCATATCTCCCGTGGCTAATCCCTCTCGCTTATAAACCCAGTCCAGCGCTGTGGTCTTTCCGCCTAAACTTGGTCCGTAAAAACAGATTTTAAAAACCAAAGTACCGTCTCCGCGTCTACTAGGAATGATTTCCACCTCCACTGTTTTCAATTTTAATTTTTATCATTTTTAATTACCTTACATATATATGTAAATCCAATTAATATTATAAAATCAATAAAACTCTTGTAATATAAAAATTTGCAAAAGAAAAATTTTGCTATTTTTAAGTATAGAAAGCATTGTTTTTGTTTGTATTTAGCACTAATATCCAAATATTATATACACTTCTATATAATGTCAAAAACTAAAAGATAAAAAAAAAA
>JABXKB010000167.1 GCA_013375485.1 Promethearchaeota archaeon
ATTTATTATTATAAAATATAAAAAAATTATGAACAATATTTATCTAAGAATGAAAGAATGTCTTTCAAAAATAAGAAATGCGCAAGACGAAGAAAATTTAGTTAATTTTTCTTACTACAATAAGATTATGGATGTAGTGACAGAAGATTTCTCTGATCTTGAAGAAAAGAAAAGGGATGTAGTTCTATTAAGAGTGCTTGATTCGTTAGAGAGGGTGGATAGGATAAGGGTATGAGTCATCAGGAGTTTATCTTTCTCGAAGAGAGTTGGTCAAGATCAAAAGAGTCTTTGCGAGTTTGTTTTGCGGTATATAATGACTTTAAAAAGCCTTGCAGAGTAACTATTCAGGATTTAAACGACTCTCAATTAAAGAGTTATAGGCAACTAAAAGGATTCCACAGATTAATTGATTTGTTAGTTCCTTTTTTTAAAGAATGGACGGGCGAATTATGGGATAGGGCATCAGTTAAATCTTTTATAAAAAAAAGGTCAGGATTCGTCAAGACTCTTAAAGGTATAGATGTAGTGAAATCCTGCAAAGATGCTACTATTAATGAGATGCGCCAATTGATAAATGAAGTTATAAAATTTGGTGCTGAAATGGGGGTCGAAGGGCTATACCTTCGCAGTGAAGAAGAAAAGGATTTAGAAATATTTTATAAAAATAATCAGCAATGAGAAAGGTTCTAAATAAAGGATTTGTAAAATTAGTTGACAAGATGGGCGATGATAGCTCAATAGTTCAAGCGGCCAGAGTAAGCTATTCTAAAGGTACTAAAACAAAAAGAGAGGATGACAAATTAATTCATTATTTATTAAAAAATCATCATTGGACACCGTTTGAGATGGTGGTGTTTAAGTTCCATGTTAAGTTGCCAATTTTTATTGCCAGACAATGGATGCGCCACAGAGCTGGAACTTTTAACGAAATCTCAGCGAGATATTCCGAGATGGAGGAGTGTTTTTATATCCCTGAACTAGAAAGAATTCAATCACAATCTATAACAAATAAACAAGGTAGCGATGGCGAATTAGAACTTTCGAAAAGAAAGGTAGCCTATTGTTCATTTATCGAGGTTTCAGAATTTGCATTTAAAGAGTATCAGAAGCTTTTAGATTTAGGGGTTTCTAGAGAATTATCCAGAATGAGTCTGCCTGTAAATATTTTTACTGAATTCTACTGGAAGGTAGATTTGCGAAATCTATTTAACTTTCTTACTCTAAGGAATGATAGCCACGCACAATTTGAAATTAGAGAATACTCAAAAGCTATATTAGATATAATCTCAGAGATTGTACCTGTGGCTTATGAGGCTTATAATAAAAATAAATAAAAAATGAAAGACGTTTATCCCTTAAACATAATTAATAAATTGATTTTTAACCAAAAGCAAATTAGTTTAGATTGTTTTGGAAATCAATTAAAGAATTTATGGAAAGAATTAAAATCATCATTAAGGCAATACTTTGGCCAGCAACTATTCTTAATGGATTTGTTGTATTATACAAAGTACCTGAAAATTGGTTGGAGGCACAGCCAATGCTAGAATTCTTGTTAAATGATTGGGTTAGAATATTCCAATTTCTTGTATTTGTTTGCATATTACTTTGGCTTGTATGGCCTCTTATCATAAGCAAAAAAGCTAAATTAGAAAAAAAGAGGATAAAGGAAAATTCAGTAAAATTAATAAAAGAAGATTCTGTATTTTTAAAATTTAAGAATAGCATTTTTTCTAACATAGAAATAAAGGAGAATGAAGTTTATTTTAAAAATCCGATACATATAGATTTGAATCATCATACAGGATGTGGAATCCTTGCTTTGCAGAAGGTTAAATTAGATTATATACCTATTAAAGCAAAAACTACTAAGATAGTTACTAATTGCTATCATCATGTTTTTAGTGGCTTCAAAGTAATAATAAAACAAAATACTAAAGAAATTAAATTAGAAGATTTTGGAGAATTTGAAATTGTTTTATCTGATGATTATGATATAAAAACATCCACCTCTTATCAATATTTTGAATTTAAGATAGAGATAATTGACAATGAATTAAAAGAAAGAATCTCTGAAGAAAACTTCGGATTAAGTACGCTATTAAACATGAAAATAAAATCAATTAAATATGACGACTCTTAAAGAAGCCCTAGAAAAGGGCAAATTAAAAGACTTCATAAAAGAACACGACAAAGACCCCGAAGGCGATCTTAAAAAGGTGGATTCTGCTATTTCAGAGATGGTTTCTCAAAAGAATTCAAAAGCTCCTCAAACATCGCCTCAGGACAAGAACGAGAATTAAACCTATATTCAAACTCACTAGCATATTTAGCTAGATGTTTTTTAGATACATGAATGTGAGTTCCTTTAATAGAAAGCTTTAACCTTGACCAAAAACCCTCAAGAGAATTTACGGTTGTGCCGTCCTTAGCAACATATTCTTTCTGACCATGATTAACTGTTTTATGCTTAAAGCCTTTCTTGTTTAAGCTTTTATATGATCTCAATTCATCACTTTGAATTTCAGAGCCTTTTTCAACATTGCTTTCAATAATTGGCTGTAAAGTCTTAGCCTTAACATCATCAACAATCTTAGTCATAATATCGCCGTCTTTTTCCATCATTCCAAAAACAATGGATTTGCCGTCTGCACCACGACCTCTTTTTCCTTCTTTTTTACCGCCGATATAAGTTTCATCAACTTCAACAATGTCATCAAGTTTATTATCTCCGTCAACTTCCGCCATGTATTTTCTAATTTCATGACCCATTCTCCAAGCGCATTTATAAGTAACCCCTAACTGTCTTTGTAGTTCCTTAGCCGATACTCCGCTTCTAGTGGTAGAGAATAAATAGATAGCGTAAAACCATAATTGCAATGAAGTTCTTGAAGACTCAAAAGGAGTATCAACGCAAGGGTAAGTATGCCAACCACACCATTGACAAACATAAGCTCTTTGAGATTTAACCCTGTGAAATTTTGTCTTTTTCTCACATTTAGGACATTTACTTTCTAGTCCGTATCTAGTTTTCATGATATGCTCTAAACAAGCCTCATCACTAGGAAATTTCTTAAAGAATTGTTGAATTGTTGTGTTCTTCATTTTAATATTGAATCAAGTTAGTTGTTTACTGTATGCAACTAATTATAAGATTTAATATTAATTATGTCAAGGGGATAATCGCCAAATGAAAATAAATGAAAATATCAGGAAAAGTAAAAATAAATAAGAAATATCAATCAGAAGATTTTGATTTTCAAAGAAATGATGTTGTTGGATGGGGTAAATTATCATGGTCAAATAAGATTAAAGATAACTTTACATACACTAATAAATTCTTTTCTGTCTTTAATGATGCAGCGGATATTATCGCCGATAATCTTGGTAAGATGTTTTTTATCAAAGGGGTATTGAGAACTGAAGAGTACAGAAATAGTGAAGGAGAGTTAAAAAAGATAGAAAAAATTATAATAGAGTCGGCAGTAGTTTACGAGAATGTCCAGAAAGAGGAGGATAGTATAAATCAAGTAAAAAGACAAATACAGGAATCAACTCAAAATACTAATATTTATGACGATATACCGTTTTAATATAGATAATGCCCCTGAAAAAGGAACTGTTCTAAAGGTTAAAACTTTCTTTGCTGGATTAAGCGAGGAAATCACTGGAAGATTTCAAGGTTTAAGGAAGGATGAAGATTTAGGATATTTCGCAACAATTAATGGTTTAGAGATATTTACGCCTTCAATAAAGCAGTGGGAGATAATAAGTAAAAATGATTAAGTCCCTATTATACAATTCAGATATAAAAAGAATCAGGAGCAAAGACTACATGACACCTGATGAGTTAGAAATTGTTGTGCAGTGTGATTTGCCTGAGTCGAGAATTCAGCAGAACTGCAATAGAATATTTAGTTATTGGACGCAAAATCTAGAATTAGAAGGTTTGTTTGTTCATATAGACAATGGTGGCAAATCAGGTATAGCGCATAAAGTTAAGAAGAAATTTGAGGGGGTAATATACGGGTTTCCTGATGTAATGCTACTCGTATCAAATAAGGAGGGTAAGAAATATGAATGCTTTATTGAATTTAAACGAATATCTTCGCCGTCCGCAGTAAAGCCAAAAGATAATCAGTTAGAAACTCATACAACTTTAAGAGAATTAGGTTATGATGTTTTTGTAATAAATAATGCAATTTATTTTGAGAAAGTTATTCTAGAGAATATTAAAAATAAGAAACTAGGTTAGTTATGAGTAAATCAAAGCAAGAATTAGAAAAAGCGCAAATTATTTTACAGGAATCAAAAGCTAGATTAACTTCTTCAAAAAACAGTTCCGAGCAATTAGAGAATAAAATATCTCATTTTAGCAATTTATGTATCGCCTCAATAGGAGGCTTGATAATCGCAATTTCTTTTGTGAAAGGGCTTATTTTTTTTAAAATATCACTGTTTATCCTAACTGTTGGCTTTATCCATTCATTAATAAATTTGTTGAAACTCAAAAAAACAAATAAATTTGCTTCTGATGGATTGGAGGCTAGCACCATCATAGATAGCAATAGCAATGACAACGCCTCTTTACTCAGAAGACTAGCCTTAACATATGAAGATAAAGCTAGTCACAATTATAAATTAACTGAAAAAATAGCCAATAATTTTGACAAAGTTTTACTTAATATTGAAAAGTATGTAGTTTTTTCAGCTTTGGTTTTATTGTTAGGGTTTATCCTTTAGATTTAGATTCTTCTGGTTTTCATTTAAAAGGCTTGTCTAATATGTCAGCCCATTAAGTTAATATTCCGTTAAAAAAATTTTAATTACCAATGTTTAAATTTTCTAAAAGGTCGGAAGACCGCCTATATCGATGCCATCCAGAATTACAAAGATTATTTAATGAGGTTATAAGGCATTACGACTGCTCTATTCTTGAGGGTTATAGATCTAACGAAAGGCAAGAGCGATTATTTAAGGAAGGATCTACAAAGTTAAGAGGTGGCCAGAGTAAGCATAACCAGATGCCATCCTTTGCTGTGGATGTAGTGCCTTATCCAGTAAGATGGGATAAGGTGGAGTCTTTCTATCATTTCGGCGGTTTCGTTTTAGCGACCGCTAAGCAACTGCAAATATCCATTAGATGGGGTGGTGATTGGGATAGGGACAATGATTTAGCGGATCAGATTTTTAACGATCTGCCTCATTTTGAAATTTGCAATTAAGCAAACTATTTTAGCAGAGAAGCTTTTAAAAGGTTGGTAAAGTTTTCTTCTTTTGTTATAAAGGCTTTTAGTTTCTCTGCGTCAGTGCTATCTATTTCAATAGAGCCTTCATTGTGCAATTTTAGAGCCCAATCCATAGCTTTTATAGGTTCTATGCCCTCAGTCTTGCCGCATAAAGTATTAGCTAATATCTTAGCCAGATTACTATTTTCTAATTCTGCGCCGTCTAACGCCTTTATAGGTTTGTTTAAATCTAAATTCATACTATATATCAATCGGATCTGGACCGACTAAGGACGTTGATATCTCCAATGTTAATTCTGATAAAATTTCAGTTATTAAATCCATAATCTAATTAATTATTATTCCTCGCTAAATATCACCGCTTCAAATTTCTTCTGGCAGAAACCACCCTTGAGCTCGCACCTCCGAAAACTCTAATAATGTTGCTGGTATGTTATTAATAGGGCATTTCCAATCAATAGCGTAGCATACCCTCAAATCATCACCTATAATATTTTCTGGCATACCATATTGATCAATATCAAAAGAGGCGGAGGGGTGAGGATGTGGGTAAGTATATCTATAGGTTCTGTTTGGATTATCAGTGGAAAACCCTAAGATTTGGTTAACCGTCCCTTTTGCTGGATTCCCATTATATCCTTGCCAATTATAGAACTCTTGTAATGTATTAAGTATAGCAAATACTTGTGTATCTACTGGCTTGTTAATATGTGAATAAAATTCTTCTTTTGCGCTAAATTGTGTCATTTCTTAAAAGTTATTGAATAAGTTATGTTAATAGTCTATCTCGTCCTCGTAATCTATACCCAATTCTATTAATCTATTTACCCAGTCCTCTTTAACAGTAAAGATTTCTAGGTTGGGTAAAGAAGTATCCATAACTTGCCCTTGCTCAACCATCCCATAGTGGATATGTCCATTACTTACTATAAAGTAGCGTGTTTGCTCTGATTTATTGATTGTATGATTTTCCATTATACTTGTCCTCCGTCTGTTATTGTCCAACTATAAGTTGATATGATGCTGGCTCTAGCGGTCGCAGCTGTGCCAGCAGAATATTGCGATTCACCGCCACTAAACGGCACTCCATCCTGAAGCGTTAATTGCTCCCATCCTATTAATAATTGATCATAATTTACTGTGCTTAAACCCGCTCCTAGAGAGAACATACCGGTCATATTGGTAACATTGGAAACATCCCAATTACTTATGTCTTGATCAAAAGATGAGTTTTCTCTAAACATATCGGTCATATTAGTAACACTAGAAACATCCCAATTATTTAATGGCTGGTTAAAAGAGGTACGTCTAAACATATCGGCCATATTTCTAACACTAGAAACATCCCAATTATTTAATGGCTGGTTAAAGGGTACTGTAAAGAGAAATAGTCTACTCATACTAGTAACATTAGAAACATCCCAATTATTTAATGGCTGGTTAAATGCTGTTGCTCGAAGCATATTTTGCATATCAGTAACACTAGAAACATCCCAGTTGCCAATTGCACTATTAAAATTAGAGCATCCTGCAAAGAAAGCAGCGCACTTAAACGTCCCTGTTAAGTCAAGAGGATCTGTGGCAGTCCAAATTAAGTTAGAGCATCCATGAAAATAATTGCCTGAATTGCCAACATTCAATATTCCGCAATTACTAACATCTAATAACTTAAGTTTATCACCGCCAAAATTAAATCTAAAACCTTTAAATATACCAGATATTTTTACAGTATATGTCCCAGCAGAAGAATAAGTATGAGTCCAAGATGGATCATTCCAAGTTGTAATAATATCTGCTGTACCATCTCCCCAGTCAACTTCGCAATTGTAAACGCCTGAACTTTCGACTGGAATAGTTATCTGATTACTGGCAGATACGCCAGCATTATCCGTTTTCCATATAGAAATAAATAGTGAAACATCTTCACTAGTTATCAAACCACTAACAAGCGGAGATGCTAAAGATGATGCTAAGCTTTGTACTAAAGTCATTTATAAGCAATTTATTTTATACTCTTCATTATGATTATCGATTTGTCTTAATGATCCACTAGATAAATAATCTATTTCTTCACCAGTTAACCTGATTAAATCACTATTCAGACAATAATCAATTATTCCTACTGTCCTTGCGCAACCGCTGCTTAACAGTAGTAATGCTATCATTAACCCTGTTATCTTTCCTTTTTTTACTATTCTTGGCATTCTTTAACGCTTTTGCACTATTTTTATTCTTTGTATCTTTGACGCCTTTTCTATAGGAGAAAAAAATAATTGAAACTAAGATGGTAATCACGCCAATAATTCTTTCAATCATTTTCTCTTCGGGATTTTAATTTTTTCAATTGCTGTGCCTATTCCCAATAATCCGCCTCCGCAATAGAAAAACATATTAATAATGCCAGCAGCGGTTACGGAATCTTTTGCTCCTTGCGTAAGACTAATGTAAAATAGAATAGCTGAAAATACTATTGCACATATCAACATAATTGAACCCCATAGCCTCTTACTGCTTTTATTGCCGCTGTTATCCTGTAGATAGTTATTCATCATTAATAATTATAAGTTATTCCAATGCCAGCCCCGCCTTCTAAGTAAATCTCTTTATTGGGTAATATATAGAAACTGTTAAAAATAATATCCTCTGTTAAGATGATATTAAGCCCAACGCCCCTCAAAAAAACATAGTTTGTTTTTGTGAATCCGTTAACTGCTCTAGTCAGTTTTGCGTTAATGCCGATAATATTAGGTATTAGCCTATTATATCTATATCCCAACTGAAAAGAATCATAAGTGAGTTTTGCTTTGCTAATAAAAACTCTATCCCCAATTAGTACCTCTTTTTTCTCTCTGCGAGAAAGTAACCGATTAGTAGCTACATTAAGGTAAATATTTTTATAGTTAGTGCCGTAACCTACTAAAAGACTTTTAGGCTTCTCAATATCGCTTGTCTCATCTATATAGTCAAAAGATGGATCATTAGTTTTGGTATAAATTAAAGAAGTTCCTATTGTTATATTACCAGCAAAACCGCATTGCGCAGATAGCAGAAATAATATAAGAGTGATTACTGATCTTTGCATTTCTCCTTAATCAGGTTGATATAATCATTGCCAATTTTTTCAATCTCATTATGTTTGTCATGTAAAGAATTAATAGTATTATTCTTTATTTGATGAATATTTTTCATTAGGTGTTCATGCTCTTTTTTCATGTCAACCCTTACTTCATCTAATTTATTATGCACAATATTCTCTAGCTCACTCTTAATTAACTTATTCTTATCCGCAATAACTCTTTCAATTTTCGCCCTAAAACCTGTATGAATGCGATATATAAATATCAATAACAATATACCAGCACTTCCATTTTCTAAAAGAGATGGGTCACGCATTAAACTATTAATAATAATTTCCATTATCTACCCCTAATAAGATATAATCCATTTTTGAAACTAGATCATTTTTAGTGCATTTCTGCCTATTAGGCTGATCTAATACTGATAATACAATTACATATCTTATGTTGCCATTCTCATATTTTATCACTGATAACGCAATATTTCTAATAGAGGAGTTAGATATGGTAGATATTTTTCTAAAAGATGATGATTTTATTAGTTGCTTTGTGTCTGGCGTGTTCACTTCCCCAGTTTCTGATGAATTGATTATCTTAAATAATTCATTATCTATTTTATATGATTTAGAATAATCGGCGTTATGCATCTTTGCACTTCTTACCTCTTGCAAAGCCTTATTATAAACAACGACTTCTTTAAACACGAATCTTTTAGGGTCATTACTTTTTATAGCGATCAGACTAGCCGAATAACTACCTTTGCAATAGAGTGCTACTTCTTGCATTCTGCTAATTAAGGCGTTTTCTTTTACGACCCTCGCATAATCGGCGGTTTTTGTTGTGTATGAAATTATTATGTATAACATACATAAAAGAACTACAAAAGAAGATACATAACTAACTATAGGGCATCTTAGGCCGCTGATTAATGATATCAGGCTACTTTTCATTCTTCTCTTTTTTAGTTTTTATAAGCTCCCTATAATCATACCAATCATCTATTAAGCCATGGTCTTTACAGGCTTCAATAAGTTCGTAAGGGTTAATCTTATTTGCGTTTAAGTCGGGTAGAAAGCCTAATTTATTATAAGCTTTGTAGACAAGTTTTGAGCAGAATGTTTTTTTGTTTTTATCCCTAACATCAATAAAGGTAAATATTTTATCAAAGGCGGAATAAATAGCTCTTCCTATGCTATAGTCTTTTTCCAATTGAGATTCTAAATCATCCTTAAGTTCCGCTTTAACTATTTTTGTTAGTTTGATGGTGAGGGGATAGGATCTAATATGAGAATATTTATATAGAGGTCTATCTTTTATCCTTCTCTTCCTAACTCCATGAGGATATAAAGCCTCATATATATACCCATCTGCCACAATTCCTACATGCTCAACCTTCTTTTTAGTAAAAAGCTGAATAATGAATTTTCCAGGGTACTTAAAAAATGATTTAAAATTCAGATCCGTTGAAAATGTGATTAATGAGCCGTCTCCTATCATATTACCAATTAATAGCGTTAACTTCCTCTACAGTTGCAGAGTTATTTATTAAAATTTCCAATTCGTTAGTATGCTTAATATCGCTAGTATTCCTATTTTCTAAATGAACAACTAGCTCTTTAGCAAGGGCATAATCTAATTTTATATAACCACCCCTTGATATTTCGCCTTCAACAATCTTGCAGCTATAAGGTATGAAATGATTAGTTTCTACCCCTTCAGTTGCAAGGATACTATTTTTTACCATGACATTAGTTAAAATGGCGGTAGGTTCTGTTGTTGGGTTACTAGTGGAGAAAGTACGGAATGCAAAATAAACTTTCTCACCCTCCGTAAAATTACCTAATTCATCAGGTGTTAGTTCTGTGGCCTGGTGTGAGGTCATATCGGCTATGCCTAGTTGATCTCTGATCCCTTTAATTTCTGTTATTTTAGCAGCTTTTGCCTTCTGCAATTCGTAATCGTCAATCTC
>JABXKB010000168.1 GCA_013375485.1 Promethearchaeota archaeon
CCAGGGGAAAATCCACTTAAAATATCTACAAAACTAGAGGAAGGATCCCAAGCGAACAACGTGTACAATAATGAAATTCCCGCTATTAAAATAGAGATAAAAGATATTATTGCTGCAGTTCGTCTGCTAAGATTTAAATGGATTGGACCAAGATCGAGTTTAAAATATTTTGGTTGTACCATAATAGATAAGACTGTATGGCTGATTACTTGTTCTTCGAATTCTATATAGACATTTAAAAATCTTCTCTCACTTTCTTTTTTCTTCTTTTTCTCTTTTTTGGATTTTAAGGGCATGATGGAAAAAATCATCACAGGGGGATTAACGGCATCCTTCTTAACTTCAACCTTCCCAAATATCGGATGTACTTCAAATCCTTCTCCTTCAATTTTAAGATCCAGAACTGGAGGTTCTTTCTTAGTAGTTACTATTCTAAAGGTAGTTTCATATATGGTCTTACCCTCTTCATCTACAATCTTCAATTCTTTATGTGAAAAATATACATAAAACAAATAGCTCCTTTGCTCCATCATAACAGAGTAATATTGAAGTCCCATATTAATCTCATATACTATTGGTTGAGGTTCTTCAGGAGCAACTATAGAAGGTGCGAGTGTGGGTTCTGGCGATGGAGCAACAGGACCAGCTAATGCATCTGAAGGCGGTCTGCTAGGTGGTGGAGGTGGAGGAGTTACTGTAGATTCAGGAGGTTCAGCAGGAGCACCACCACCAGGAGGAGCTGGGGCTCCAGCTCTAGGGGCTGGTGAAGTTAATGCTCGGGACTTTTTTTTAGCTTTTGGAGCTTCCTGCAATCTCCTATATTCTTCCCTTTCCCTAGTATCTCTTTTAAGTAATTTTTCTTCCTCAACAGCTTCTTCTTTAAATTTTGCATCATCTGCTACTGAGGACAAAATTTCGTAATCCTCCTCATACATTTCTTCCTCTTCAATCTCAAAAAGTTCATCTTTCAGTTTTTCAGTAATTTTCTCTTTTTTTCCAAGCTTTCCCTCTTTTTTTTCCGGTTTTTCCTCTTTTTTTTCTGTTTTTTTTTTCTTTGATACTTTTAAATTTTTCAATTTAGTGGTTTCAGAAATTCTAGTATTAGTAACAAAATCTATGAAATAGATATCAGTACGATTCAATTGAATATCCTTGAAAGATGAAAAAATATCATCTAATACTTTAGTTATCCTTGTTGATTTTTTATATGTTCCTACAAACATGAAATTTAGTATCTCTACGGATAAAACATTAGTTTTTGTATCATAGAATATCCTATTAGTTGGAATTTCAAGACTAGAAACACTTTTCAATGATTCCATTTTCTAACTAACCTCTTTTTTTCTATATTGAACTGTTATTTTATTTTTGTTAATTAAGAATTAACTTTCTATAAGTTTTTATAATGATATTATACCTAATATAATTATCAACTTCTTTATATTAAACTAAAAATGATAATAGAATTACTCGCAATAAAATCCTAATGGATTTTTTAAAATTTATTAATAATTCTAACAAAATACAAATAAACAATAAAAAAAAATGTGATAATTTTGGAAGGAAAATATATTTTAACTCATGATTTAGGGACGTCTGGCAATAAGGCTGCTTTATTCGATTTAAATCTAGAATTGATCTCTCAAATAAAGATAAACTATCCTTTATTTTATCCAAAACCAGGATGGGCAGAACAAAATCCAGAAGACTATTGGAATGCGGTGAAAGAAGCCACTACAAAATTAGTTCAGCAACTCAAAATTAACCCTGATGAAATTTTAGCATTAACTTTTGATTGCCAAATGAATTGCACTATTCCAGTAGACAATAAAGGTAATCCTTTAATGAACTCTATTAACTGGTTAGACACACGAGCCGCTTCTATAACTCGGAAATTTTCAAAAGGATTAATAAAAATATCCGGTTATGGATTAAAAAATATACTCATGTTTCTCAAAATCACAGGAGGAGCTCCTGGATTTAATGGGAAAGATCCTATTTCTCATCTTCTCTGGATTAAAGAAAATTACCCAGAAATATATGAAAAAACTTACAAATTCTTAAGTGTGAAAGATTACGTTATTTATAAATGCACCAAAAAAGCTGTGACCTCAAGGGATTTGGGGAATACCGCTTGGATGATGGATAGTAATCCTGAGAAATTTGATTGGTCTGACAAAATCTTAAATAAATTTAAAATTGATAAAGAAAAACTACCTGAAATAAAAAAATCTACTGAAATCGCAGGTGAATTAACCATTGAAGCCTCTAAAGAACTAAACTTGAAATCTGGAATTCCTGTTTTTGTGAGTTCTGGTGATTTAACTTCTGCGGCAATAGGGTCAGGTGGAATTTTAAATAATAAACTAATTATATGTTTAGGGACGGCAGATTGGGTTGGAACCCACACCTCAAAAAGAGTAAAAGATATTTCTCATTATGCGGGGTGTATAAGTTCTGCTCAAGAAAATTATTTATGTATCTCAAAGCAAGAAACTGGTGCTAAATGTCTTGATTGGACTATCCAACAAATGTTCAAAAGTGAGATGGAGAGATTTGAAGGAAGTTCTGATGAGCTATACTTATATTTAGATTCACTTATCGAAAACGCTGAAGTTGGTTCCAAAAATCTTATTTTCACCCCATGGATGTTTGGTGAAAGAAGTCCTATAAATAATCCAAATGTTCGAGGAGGCTTCTATAATTTAAGTCTTGAACATACGAGAGATGATATTTTGAGATCGGTTTATGAGGGGGTCGCTTATAATATCAAATGGGCCTTAATTTATATAGAAAAATTAGTAGGTAAATCTACTGAGATTAATTGCATTGGAGGTGGAGCAAAATCTGATACCTGGTGCCAGATTCTATCAGATATACTTGAACGAAAGATTGTTCAGATGGAGGCACCGGATTTGGCTGCTGCTAAAGGTTCAGCAATAATTTCAATGGTTGGATTAAAAATTTTAAATGAGTTTTCCAATGCTATACCATTAATTAAGATCAAAAAAGTCTTTACTCCCAATCCAGAGAATAAAAAAATTTATGATAAGCTCTTTAATGAATACGTAAATATCTATAAAAGAAATAAACAAATGTTTAAGAACTTAAATCTCTAAAATAGGATTTGAAGATTGGCAATTCTTCTTTAATATCCTTTATTTTTTCAATTTCCTTATCATACCTAATTATTTTAGTGACAGCTTCATTAACAATTTCAATATCTCTATTTGCTTTAGGGTTTTCATAGCTTTGACTTTCAAAATTCCCTTTCCAAGGTTTTAATTTTGGTGTAGATTCGATATTTCTTAAATTCCAATTAATTATATCTTTATATTCTTCGGTTAAAGGTTTTAAATTAACGTCATTCCATCTTTGAATAACCCATGGAGCATATTCATGTAATTTATCAAAATCAAAATCTAAATCATATCTCCATTCATATTGATGATCCCAATTTCCTACGGTTAAATAATTTTCATTATCTGACTTATCGGGAGGAAAATATGACCAAGTATTTCGATTGATATTCTCATCTCTAAAAGGTCTACCCTCCGCATATTGGAAAAAATAACCTACTTTTTCTAAAATGTTTTGGTCTTGTAAGCTTTTTTTCATGTAAATTTCAATTTGGGTAATATCTATTTTACTCTTTATTACTTGTTCTTGAAACATCTTAAAAATTACATTTTTCGCTTCATTTGGATGACATTTTCCAGTAAAAATTGGATAATATATAAAGCAATAATAATTAGATCCCTCCTTGCGAATTTCCTTATAAATTTCAACCCAACACTCTAAAGGTTTAATAAATACATTAGATTTAATGATATTGATAATTAACAATACATCTGCTATTACTGCTATAATTATAATTATTACAAACAATATCAAACTGAAAAATATAGTTGCAAGAAAATATGAAATCGCAATATAAATAAGTAAAGCACCAGCAATGAAAAAGAAAGCTATTAAAGAATTATACGCTTCGTGCTCCTTATCCTTTTTTGAATATAATATTACTGGAGCATTTTTAATAATAACTTTATTCCCATAATCATTGATGAATTGTTGGAAATCAACCTTATTCCATTCAGAAACAGACATTATAAAACCAATAAAATTCTATTTATTTAAATTTGATTTGATCAGATTAAAATATTAATATTTTTTAAATCTTAGTTGGAGGATTTAGTTTTAAAATTATTATATAATTAAGAATTAATGCTTTAAATAAAAAAAAATAGGAATTTTTGGTTCACCTTCGGTGTACCTTTCGGTATGATTCAATACATATTAAGACACCTATCATTAACACGCTCCAGACCCAGAATAAAGGATAACCGGGAATAATATCAGATACATCTGTTCGGGCATACCGGGGAACTGAGATGACAGTAAAATTAGCTGTAATCATATCAGGGGGAACGGTAAGGCTAAACCGATAAGTTCCTGTATCATTAAATTGACTAACATAACCTTGAATCCCTAATTCTGAAATATAAGACATAGATATATTATAAGATGAACCTGAAGTTTCTACGTAGAGCTTATCCAAATACGTAGCAAAATAATCAACTAGATAAAATTTAGTAGATTGTTCAATTTCAACAGTAAAATTATTAATTGTAGATATTGCATAAATTGGAATATCAGTATTATCTGTCATAATCTTGGTCAGTTTACTATTTCTTATATTAACAAAATAGAATCCCGCTTCACAGTTTTTAGCGTATAAATTTTCTCCAATTATATCACGTCCATGGATATAGAAACTGAGTTTCTGGTTTTCACATATAATATTATTCAAATATGTCCTTTAGAAAAGGCTAAGAGAATATAGTTGAATTCCAATACTACAGGGTTTAGTGATATGAATATTTGAAAGAGTAAGGTTAGCACATGCCACAAAAAGTAATTGTCCATATTGAGACGCATTAACTTGAGTAAAAACCATATTATCAACGCCCCAAAATAAGCCTATCGGTTTTCCATTGACAGTGTTACTGCTGTCATAGTCAGAAATTATCATGCCAGGAACAATCCCACAATTGATAAGTTCATTATTATGGATAAATTCTACCAATTCTGTCTGCATCCCTATTGAACAATCTTTAATGCGACAATCTTCAATAACAGAACCTTCATCTGATCTGACCCAGATACCGATTCCACCATAGTCTAAATGGCTCTTTATATCTATTGTGGCTGTTATTGAAACCCATTGGCAATTCGAGATATAACAATTTGAGATATTTACTGTGACATGTGACCATCTACTGTAAATTCCTATACTACAATTAGTAATTTCAACATTTATAATCCGATATTGATAAACCCTTGGTGGAATACTAATAGATAAATGAATCCCGATTGAAACTTGTGATATTTTACAATTCCGAATAATAAAGGAACCATTGGTATTAATAAAAATTCCTCCATATGTGTAATCGAGTAAGCTACGGTTACCTGATGGCATCGTTTTGATACCATCACCAATAATTTCAATATTTTCTATAATAAATGGGTTTAAATCAGTGCCATTTCCGGTAATGAAAGGATAAAGTGCCCAATCACTCCATGATTAAATGTTAATAGGCGCAACTAATAGATAACCATTACTCATGGAGATATCTTCTCGAATGTTGTTAATGACACTTATCTTTTTATCTTGAGGGGAATTACCATCATTATTTCCGAGAAAATTGTAATTTAAAAGCATGAATGAAGATAATAGAAAAATATAGAGAAGGAAAAGGTTCATACTTCTTTTCTTTAAAAATTTAAATCTGAATATTTTGTATCTAATATTAAAACACCTAACTTATGTTCGATTTCTATCAAAAATAATATAATGGAATAACACTGCAATTTTTAAAAAGGTTACTTAGTATTTCTTGAAAGAATCACTACTTAATGTTAAAAAAAAAATTGAAGAAAATTCGATTCATTTTAAAACCCCTATTTAGAAATTAAACTTAAGAATTTTCTCTAATTTATGATAACTTTCACCAAGTTAGAATTAGAATTTTTAAAAAGAATAGAAATAGATCCTAATAAATTATAATTCAGATGGGAATGGGTTGATGAAGAAAAAGCCATTTCCTTTTATCGAGACGTTATTTATCCTCACTCACGAGATAAAATAATCGTCTGTGTTTCAGATGAAAAACAAGAGCAAAGAGAAGAATACAAAAAAAAATCAAACTGATTTTATAGCCCGGGATTTTCTGTTGTTCTGGAAGAAGACAATCTAAAACTAAATAAGGGATATCTGTAAATATGGATTCTTCCTGTCTTGCAGTTGTAACTATTACAATATCATATCTCGGTAGTATTTGTATTGTCTGACCACCATATCCTAGGGCATAATAAAGGTCATCTCCGTCAACCCAAAAATGATATCCATAACCGGGAGGATATACACCTCCAGATATAGGTAATCCTTCGATATGATTCTGAGAAGAGAGCTTAATCCAATCTGATGATATTATCTGTTCTCTGTTCCAGAATCCGTTATTCAATAAAAGTTGGCCGAATTTTAACATGTTTCGGGGCGTTAAAAAAAGACCGATTCCTCCGCAGTTGACTCCATCATGTCCCGCTACCCACGCCACATCTGATTCTTCGATACCTAATGGATCGAATAGAAATTTCATTGCAAAATCGCGAGTAGAATATCCTGTTGTCTTTTGAATTATTCCCGATAATATTTGGGAAGATCCTGTGTTATAACAATATTTACTTCCAGGATCGTTATACATAGGTCTCGATAACACATATTCTACGCTGTCATCAGCAATCCCCATTCCCCAAATATCATCATATTCATCAAATGTCAAACCCGAGGTCATTGTGAGTAAATCATGTATAGTAATATCTTCTTTTCGTTTATCATAGTTATCAATTGTTGCTTCGGGGAACAAATCAAGGACTAACTGCTCGGTACTATTGATAAAACCTTTATCGATAGCAATTCCGATCAATATCGAAGTAAAACTTTTAGTAGCCGAAAAAAGTGTATGTTTTAAATAAGGAGAATAATTATTGCTTAAATCATCGTCATAATATTCTTCAAATACCAATTTCCCGTGTCTGGCTATGAGAACACTATGAAGATCGTATGACTTTAAATTCTTGAATTTTTCGGCTAATAATTTCGAGTCTATTTTTTGTTCTTCTAAGCTTGAAACGGCCCATTCATCAATTTGTTCATCAATTGATATGGAAGAATGTTCTCCCCACAATTTACAGGTCCAATCCCAACTAGCCGAGGCGAGGATATTTCCGTCGGGTGAAAATTTTACGGATTCAATTGTATTTTTATGCCCGGGCAATGTATCGATTAAATTTCTTGACGTAATATTCCACAATTGTACTGTACAATCATGTAATTCCCCAAATGTAAGCCAATATTGGTTAGGCCAGATTATGGAAGGATCCACAGCCACCGCCAAGGTGTCATCGATGGGTGAAAGATCGATTGACCAAATAGACTGATCAATATCAATATTTTGGAGTATATTTCCGGTAGAGATGTTCCAATATTTTAATGTCTGATCAAGGCTTCCGCTGATGATAATCGATTCATTGTGGGCAAATGTAACTGACGTAATTTTTTTGGTATGACCTGTAAAAGAACGGATTTCAGAGCCTGTAGTTACATTCCATAGCCGAACACTTAAGTCCCAGGAACCAGAGATTAAAGAAGTTCCATCCTTCGAGAATGAAATTGAGAAAACAGGTTTTGTATGACCTACATACCATTTGATCGTTTCACCATTGGTTGCATTCAGAAGTTTCAAGTAATTTTCAGGTTGATACCAATTATTGACAACACCCATCCATTCACCCCCTGCAACTGCCAGTGTTTTTCCGTCCGGTGCCCATTTAATATCGATTACCGCATGTGGGTAAAATGAAAAAGCCTTTATCCATTCTCCTGAAGATACATTCCACAGATTAATACAATTATCATACCCCCCCGAAGCCAAAATCTCACCAGAAGGTGAAAAATCCAGAGATATAACACCGTAATGATGTCTGCTAAATATGTGTAAAACATCTCCGTTAGTTAAATTCCAAAGGCGAATACTACCGTCGGATGATCCAGTGGCAAGAATGAGATCCGTCGGAGAAAAAGCAACCTCACGAACTCTCCATCCATGTCCAGTCAAATTAGCGAAGTTATGTATAAACGGTGAAATCGCTCCGTTCCCTTCACTCTGATAAGCAGTTTTTATATTATTGTTTAGAAAAGGATTTTCGATATTGAAATCAGATGTAATCGTCTGTGGTAAATAACATTCTTTCACAATGCAGGTGCATATATTAAAATTTAGCACCAATATAAAAAACATAATAGTTAAAAAAGAAATTCTTCTATTTCTCATAATCTCACCTTTCTGAAAATTTGGAACGTTACGTTTTTTTGTAATGATCCATTTTATAAAAATGTTTTCATTCATTATCAATTATATTCTAATAAAATGAAAAAAATGGAAGAAAAGAAGTGACAATAACAGCTGAAGTTCTAGAAAAGTTAGTATTTAACCCGACAAAAATGGCGATTTGGTCTGAAATCATTAAATATCCCTTTATTACATCAAAGGAACTCATGAAAAATCTTAATATTAAGAAATCAAAAATGTATTACAATTTAAAAGAGATGGAAGAGTTAAAAATTCTGTATGTGAAAATTGTGACTGTGAAAAATTCCAATTTAAGTGAAAAGCACTACACGATAAGTAAGGAATTTGATAATATTCGTCTCGGAATAGATGAAAAACAGATAAAAAAAACACAACGAAGGGATTACCAGCTATTTAAAATAACATTAACTATGGCTCATCTCAATCAAGAGATGAGAAGATTATTAAAAATCTCAAACGAAGAATTTGTATCTACTTTAAACAAAAAGGAGATTGACAATTTAGCACTTACTGGATTATTATATTTCACCGCAGAAGAAGAAAAGAGACTCAAAAAAGACTTCAAAGAATTTTTTACTAAAACCCAGTGGGAAAAACCAATAGACTTTTCAAAATCTAAAGAATTTAGGAGAACATTCTACTATGGTTTTATCGATCCTTAGATATAATGATATTAAATTCATGTTAGAACACACGAAGTGTGCTCGCTTTAGCATTATCTCCTGATGGAAAAAAAATTGCCAGCAGGTCATCATATAGGACAATTAAAGTCTGATATTTAACATAATTTAATTCAGTTGCTTTCTTGGTTTTTGATTTGATTTAAAAACTAACTTAAAGTTATAATAAATAAATAATTCAATTCCCTTTTGAAATTTTTAATTGGTATCTTATATTATAGATCTTGAAGTTATTTATGGTTGATTTTGATGAATTTTTAGATTATTTAAAAGGTCAAGATTATTATAATGATCAAATATACCATATTGAGCATATTCCCGCTCAAAATGCCCGTTTTGGTGCTTTAAAAAACCCCCTTAGAAAACGCCTTCAACGCTGGTTAGATATAAACAATATTAAACTATGGAGCCATCAAGCAGATGCTATCAATAAAATTCGTGAAGGAAAAAATACTGTAATTGTAACTTCTACAGCTTCTGGAAAATCTCTTTGTTATAATCTATCTGTTTTACAATCGATTTTAGAAGATCCTAAGACTACAGCACTTTATATCTTTCCTACAAAGGCATTAGCTAGAGATCAAACTAGTGTTCTATCAAAAATGCTTGACGAAACCAATATAAAGCAAAATAGAATTGGTGTATATGATGGTGATGTGGAACCTAATGAAAAAAGGCAGATTTTAGCTAATGCAAATATTATAATCACCAATCCTTATGGTTTACATTTTTATTTACCTTGGTTTAAACAAAAATGGATTCGAATTTGTAAAAATCTGAAATATATTGTCTTAGATGAGATCCACATCTATAGAGGAATATTTGGCTCTAACTTCGCTCTTCTGCTCAGACGATTGAAAAGAATGTTTGAAGCTTACAACATAAAACCTCTATGGATCTTATCAAGCGCTACAATCTTTAATCCTAAAGAATTCGCTGAAAAATTAGTAGGTGAAGATTTTGTAGTGATTGATAAGGATTATTCTCCCTCTGGAGCTAAAAATGTGATTCTATGGGATTTACCTTACGATGATATATCTAAGAAATATCGTTCAAGTCATCAAGAAAC
>JABXKB010000003.1 GCA_013375485.1 Promethearchaeota archaeon
AAAAAATAAATATTCTCTTTTCTTTCATCCAAAAATAAAGTATGAATTGAATTTTTATGAAAAATCCTTTCGATAATTTTTATCACGTTCCAAATTCAAAAGAATTATTAGATATTGCTTTTAAAAGGAGTATGAAAAGTTCTGCCCAAGTTTCAAAAAATGCTCCAATATTAATCAAGGCAAAGAAAAAAGAATCTAAGCGTATTAAAGTAGCTATTGAAGTTCTCATAAACAGAATTCTAAAAATCATAAAAATGGTTCCAATTATTGACGACCTTCCAGATTTTTACAAGGAACTGGCATCTATATTAGTCAATATTGATGAATTGAAATTAACGTTAGGCAAATTAAATGGAATTTTACCCGTTCTTAATAAAATTGAAAGAGAACATCTTTCCAAATTAAAGAAAATAGAAGCCCCAAAAGAAGGAGACCAGTTACGAAGAGCTGCTTTTGGAAGAATATCTTCTATTATAAATAAACAAAAAAATAACCTTGAATATTTAAATGAGATTAGAGGACGTTTGAGAGAAATTCCTTCAATCAATTATACAATGCCGTGCGTTGTTGTTGCAGGATATCCAAATGTAGGAAAAAGCAGTATTGTAAAAAATATCTCTACAAATAAAAAGCTTGAAATTAAAGAATATCCATTTACAACTAAAAAATTGAGTATGGGACATTTAGAAATTAAAAGAAAATTTGATTCAATTAAAATCCAGTGTTTAGATACACCGGGTATTTTAGACCGCCCCATGATAAAGAGGAATAATATAGAATTACAAGCTATTTTAGCTTTAAGATTGATATCGGATTTAATTATATTTGTCCTCGATCCTACGCCTGCGTGCGGCTATTCGGTTGATTCTCAATTAGAATTATACCAAGAAATTAAAAATAATTTTTCTAAAGAACGACAAATAGAAATTATTCTTGTATTTAATAAAATGGATTTAGCTAAAGATTCAGAAATTCAGTATTTAAAAGAAAAATTAAATCTTACGGATAATGAATTTTATTTAACAAATGCCCTTACAGGAGAGAATATGGGCAAATTAATAAACGATTTAAAAGAAAGATATGAGGGGGATGAATAATATTCATTTTAGGATTGGATATTGGTGGTGCCAACACAAAAGCAGCTTTACTCAATTTCGAACATAATAAAATTATCGATACTTATTCATATATAGAATACTTTCCATTCTGGGAAAAAACTATTACAGAAATCCCTAGTTTATTAAGAAGAGTGGTAGAAAATCTCGTTGAAAAAAATAATATTAAACTTGAAGATATCAATTATATTGCTGTTACCATTACTGCTGAACTTTCTGATGCTTTTCAAACTAAAAGAGAAGGAATCTTAATAATTTTAAATGCTCTTGATAAAATTTTTGATATAAATAAATTAAAATTCATAACAAATAGAAGTAAATTTATTGATTATAAAACCGCTAAGTCTGATTACTTTTTAATATTTGCTGCCAACTGGTCATCAACAGCTTTATTTTTGGGTCAATTTATTCCTACATGTATTCTAATTGATGCAGGATCAACTACAATTGATATAATTCCAATAGTGGAATCAAATCCAGTACCAAAAGGAAAAGATGATATTTCACGGTTAATGAATCATGAGTTAATCTACACAGGAGGTTTAAGAGCTACAATTCCATCCATAACCCATCATGTTCCATATAAAGGCAAAAATGTTCGAGTTTCTTTTGAAAAGTTTGCTTTAATTTCAGACATTCATATGATTTTAAACAATATTTCAGAGGAAGAATATATTAATGATACTGCTGATAATCGTTCAAAATCACTAGAAAATTGTTACGCTCGGCTTTCTAGAGTAATATGTATGGATATTGAAACAATCTCAAAGGAAGATTTAAAGATAATAGCAATTTATATTTATGAAAAGCAACTGGATATTATTACTCGAGAAATAAAGCTATTCATGAATAATCTAATAAATAGATTCAAAGAATTTGAAAACAACCCTAAGTTCGTAATAACTGGCTTATCAGCAGATTTCTTGATTAGAAATTCTTTACAAAAATTTGGTTATTATAATATAGTTTCTTACGAGGAAATTACTCAGATTCCAAACATTATCAATTCATCTGCTTTCGCAATAGCAGGTGCATTCTATTATCAATTATAATATATCTATAGGAAAATGAACCGTACAACTGCAATATTTAAAATTGGAGGTAAAATATTAGAAGATTTTGAAAATCTGAATTCTACAATCTCTCAGTTGAAACAAATATCGAAAGAAAAATTGATTCAAAAAACAATCTTAATCCCTGGTGGAGGTTCATTTGCAAATTTTATCAGAAAAGTTTACAGTGAATTAAAATTTACTGAAGAAATTGCTCATTTTATGGGTATTATCTCTATGAATTATAATGGTCTAGAATTAAGTAAAAAATATCCTGATTTACAAATAATCGAAAGTTTTGATAAATTAAAGGAGATAGGTAATGCAATCTGTATTTTCTTGCCTTATGAATATTTAAAAGAAAAAGATAAACTACCACATAGTTGGGATGTCACCTCTGATTCAATAACTTTATTTTTAGCTAAAGAGCTAGGATTAAGTGAATGTTTTTTAATAAAAGATGTCGATGGTATCTTAAATGATAAAAATGATGTAATTAAAGAAATCTCTGCTTCAAGATTCAAAGAGATGAAAGAATTAGGAAAGTTGTTTAAAGTAAAATCCAACATTGAAGAATTAAAAGAAAGAACAAATCCGATTGATCCTTTTATAATATCTCTGATTGAAAAACATAGAATTTCTTGTACTATTTTAAATGGATCTAAGAACAAGACGAGGATCTTAAACTACTTTAAATCTGATAGTAAAGAAGAAAAGATTTATACTAAAATTAAATGATAAGCTTTTGAACTAAACTTAGTTGTATTTAACGATATTTTTGTTAAAAGCCATAATTAAAATTAAAGTTTTAATTAAATTGAACTTAAATTATAATTAATATAATATTTAAATTCAATAAGATAAAGAGTGAAATCAACATGGACATTGAAGAAATGAAAAAGAATGCTGATTTTTTAATAAACAATATGAAAGGAATGGATATTCCTGGATTTACAACTGTAAACATTAGATATAGAAATATGGTTAATTTTGCAAAAGTCTATGGTATAACTGATCCCAGATATGTCGGTTCAGAGGAACAAGGCGTAATAGCATGTCATGCGTTTGCAAATTATTTTACGATCAAAGCCATTTATAAATTGCTGTTGGGGTTTAAGCTTAATCAAGATGGAAAAGAACGTGGAATAATGCTTGATCCAGGCAAACTTTTACATGCTGGAAATCGATATAACTGGGAAGGATGTGTTGATGTTAAACCAGGGGATAAATTGACTGTTACTGGAAAATGCACCGACGTAAAGTTAGTAGAGAAAAACATGATGTTGTTTGCTGATTTTTTAGTACATGTTAAAAATCAAAATGAAGAACCAGTTTGTAATATTACAATTTCTGCTGGTTTTCGTAAAGGAGGTTATTAAAATGGTTAAAATCTCTGATTTAAAAGTTGGACAAGTATTAAAAAATGAATTTGAAGGTATTACGAGAGAATTATTAAAACAATATGCAAAAGCATCAGGAGATACGAATCCTATTCATACAAATGATACAGTTGCTGAAAGAGCAGGACTTAAAGGTGTTATTGGGCATGGATTACTAAGTTTTGGTTTTATATCAAAATTATTTGAAGATTTTCTCGAACATGGGAAATATGGAACCATTATTGATATAGGAGTACAGATGAGAGGTATGGTAAGGTGCGGCGATCTTCTTATCACTGAAGCAACAGTTAATAAAATTGAAGACAAAAGAGTGTATTTTGATGTAATACAAACTACAATAACAAATGTAGATATAAAAGATAATAATGGAAATCTAGTTAAGCAATTTGAAGCTGGTGAAAGAGGATACATCTCTGAAAAAGATATTGAAAGAGGTTTAGTAAAGACCAAGGAAGTTTCGGAAGGAATTCTAACTTACCGAGAAAGAATAGCAACCCCAGGGCAAGCTATAATTGAAATTTTTGATTAGAAACAATAAGAGGCTTAATTATTTTTTTTCATTTTTTTGTATGGAATAATCCCCCAATAAAATAATAAATCCAGTTATTAAGATAAGAAGTATAAAAACTCAGGTTATTCAATCTTATTTTTACTTTGAGATGCTTCCCATCTGTAAAATGAATGATCGAGCACATTTATGAACTGATCAATATCAGATTCAATGATAAACCTTGATCCTTGAAAAGTTCCTTGAATTGACTTTTCTCCCGCAAGATCATATAGTAATTCTTCAATTAGATGTGGTTCTATTTGTAAAAATTGAGCAGCTTCATTGATATCTATTTCTTTTCTTAAGCGGATCATCCCAAATAATCTTTTTTTATATTTAGTTTCAGGTTCCATAACTTCTGTTATTGGTCTTTTTTCAATAGCTTTTTTCAGAACTAAGCTATCTCTATTTAATTCACCTTCAAGTTCGTTCTTAGAAATCATTTCTTCAATTAAGCTATTTAGATCTATCAAAAATTGTTTTTTTAGATGTAAATTCTTCATAATTTGGTTTAAAGTAATTTGACTATATATCGAAGGAAGTTTCATTATATAATCCCGAACTTCATTTTTTTTAAAAATTAGTTGAGGTATTATATATTTTTTCACACGAAATAGACTAAAATTCAAAAGAAAAAAACCAGTTAATGCAAATATCAATATATAAGCTCCAATATCCATCCAATATCCAGGTGAAATGAATAATATGATGCTGAATAAGATTACTATGCACCCGCAGAATCCAAAACCTAAAGACATTGTTACTCTCAATTTAATTAAGAAAATGATTGAAATTGATATTAGGATTAATCCTTCATAAGTGCCATACATATATACTAAATAACCTAAAATCTTATACGAAAAATGTTCGTCAGAGTAAGTAGTGAATGGAAAAACGCTGGATAATAAAGCAATTATAAAAAAAGTAAAATATATACTCAATTTAATATTAAAATCTTTTTTTGGATTCTTCATAAAAACACTCTGTTGAACAGTTAATTGCATTAATGTTATTTTTTAAAATTTAAAAGAATTTACTTTTAGTTACGTTTTAAAAAGTATGGATGTATCTTTCGAGAAAGACAATTTAAAAAGAAATATAAAGAAACCCTAAAGCAAACATAATTCTATTTTTATTTTATTTCTCTATTTTTGCAAATTATTTAGATTTATTAATTTCCTCAATTTTAAGTTTAATCTCCCTTATTCCATTCTTGTCATTTAATTTTTTTGCTGCATTGAGGATAAGATCATAGTATTTTAAAGCTGCTTCTAAATCAATCTCTCTTATGATAGCATCACCCCGTCTAATAATAAGAACTCTTAAAGCATCACTACGATTAACTTTTATAGCTGCTGAGTATGCTTTTGTAAAATAATTTCTAGCATTATCCATATCTTTTTTAAGAAAATAAACGAAAGCTTCAGCAAAATAAGCAAATTGTAAATTAAAAATGAATCCAATCTCCTCTCTTAATTGTGTTGATCTTTTAAAATATTCTAAACCTTTGTCTAGATCCTCCTTAATAAAAGCATAGATATAAGCAATATGACGAAAAAAATAGGATTGTTCAAGTTTAAAATCTTCTTCTTCAGCTATTTTTAATCCTTTTTCATAATAATCAAGAGCTGTTTGATGGTCATTCTCTTCGGCATCTTTTTTATTCTCATGGTAAAGTCCTAAATGAAAATAAGATTTAGATAAACCTAACTTGTTATTTATTTTAGTTCTTATAGAAAGCGCTTTATTATAATAAGTTAATGCTTCCTTAAAATCTCCATTGAGAATTCCTATCCGATAAATGCAATTTCCATGTAAGTCAAGAGCATCTGCTTGAATATCTTTCGTATTTGACATCTCTGCTAGTATTTGAGCTTCTTTAAGCATATTTATTTCAGTATTGTAATTAAAATCTTTAAGAAATTTATGGTCCATCCTAATTTTGGCAAATTGTATTAAGATTCTAGCTTTATCTTCATTTTTTAATTCATGTGTATCAAATAGTGGTTTGATTGAATCAAATAATAACATTGCCTTATCAAACTTGCCTTTATAACGATACGCTTCAGAAATTTTACATACAATATCTGTAAGTTCAGTAAAATAAGTTTCAAGTAAATTTTTTGTCAAGAAAAGAAACCATTTAAAGTAATTTTAAAGAGACTAAGGAAGCAATTTTATAAATAGATTTATTTATTGAACTTTAGTAATAGTTTATACTATATTTGAACTATTCAAAACAAATTTTTTTTTCTTCTACACATAATTATTTTATAACATATTTATACTAGTTTAGATAGAAGAGATAATTGAAGGATTAATTTATAAAAATACAATTTTACTCACCACATTGACAACCCAAGAACCTTTAGACTCCCAAGAACCATTAGATACCGAAAAAATTGAGAGCTTAATTTTAAAGGGGTATAATGAAAAAGCGTCTGAAGAAATATTTAGTATAATTGAAAGATATGAAAACCATTTAGATAAAGAACTGATATATCGAAGTCTTAGCTTATTAAATTTAATTTGTGATAAATCTCCACAAATTTCAGAGAGTGTAATAAAAATTATTAATCCTTTTGTTAATGATTCTGATTCTTGGATTAGGTTAGTATCATTAGAAATATCGTATCAAATAAGTCTATTTAGGCCTAATTTATTAATTGAATTGTTAAGTAAAATTAGAGAACGTTTATATGACCATGATCCTTCTGTAAGAAGATTAACTGTGAAAATTATAGGTAATTTAATTTTATCTCTACACCTTGATTTAGATGAATTGCGCGAGATTATTGAAGAATATAATGAAAAATTAATGGATAATGATTGGAAAGTAAAATTAAATGTAATTAAAACAATTCAGAAAATCTTAAATCAGGATTATACAAAAATTCGTAATTTAGAACCTCTCTTATCAATGGTGATAATAAATCTTAGAGATGAAGATGATGATGTTGCAAGAGCTGCCGCGGAACTCTTAAAAATTCATGGTACTTATTTCCTCACGAAAGAAAAGATATTCTATCTTCTTTTAAATCTCCTTTATAACGAGGAAAATAGAGTTAAAGAACTCATAATTTGGTTATTTGGAGCGATTGGCAAAGAAAAGTCCCCCGAAATAATATCAATAATTCCAAAATTAATTAATTTGCTGAAAGAAAAAGATTACCGTATTCAATTAAAAGTTGTAGAGACTCTTGTAAACATTGCTGAAAATAACTTTGATCAAATCTGGGCAAATCTATTGCATTCTATTCTTGAAGCAAATGATTCAAATTATAGAAATTCACTAATTAATGCAATATTCCATCTAAGTCGCCAAAATATTACTGAAATATTTCCATATTTATTTGAAGAATTAGAAAATCCTTCTGAAAATATTAGAGAGAGCATTGCCTTAGTATTTAAACGGTTGTTTGAAGAATATCAGATCGAAATAGAAAATGAAATTACCAAAATTTTATATCAATTGGAATCACGTTTTTGGCGAGAAAGAAAGAAAACTATAATCTTATTACAGAATATATGTTTCATTTTAGAAAGTAAAAAGATCGCTATTTGGATTACCATTGAATTGAACAAAACTTTAAAAATTGAAAAAGATCCCGAAGTTAAAGATGAGATTATTTATATATTAAATAATATACATGCAAATTTTACAGATATCGATGAATCTATTATTAGGATTGATAATGAGTTATCATTATTTCATAAGAGAATTCTTGAATTTCAAAAGATCCCTGCCCAATTTAGAGAAAAATTGAATTCCTATATTCAGAATTTTAAATTTAATGATACCGAACTTCAACTGAATGAAAAATATAATAAAATCTTAAAAAAAATCAAGAAATTTAATCATAGACTTAATCAGTTTGACTATAAAAGGTTAGCTTTTGATTTAATTGAAGAGTGGGAAGAAACTCGAGTACAAATCATTGAAGAATTAAGCATTATTAAAGGTTTCATTTCAGAAATTTGTGAAGAGAAAAAAAATGAATTTGTTTCGAATCTAAAAGAAAAAATCAAAATTATAAGTAATCGTGTAGATGTTTTAAAAGCTGAGTTTGATTATGTGAAAGAAAACAAATTCAATATAAGACTAAATGAAAAGGTATCGGATATTGCTCCTACCAACATTGATGATGATATACTTAGCTATATAACTCAAATAAGAAAAAAATTATTCAATTTGGATAATAACATTAGAGATTTATTAATTGATAACGTAGAATTTAACGAAGTATTTAAGATTCTTTTACAGAAATGGGTTGCTATAAAAATTGAAATTCAAGAATATTTGAATGATTTAGATCACCAAATTAAATTAATGAAAGATAAATTATTTGAAACTAAAATTCCCGCTTCCGTTAGTGAGATTAGCGATGAACTAGACTTTCAACTCTTTCAAGGACATATTCAATCTATTATCACAGAAAGAATTGAAGGGATGAAAAGATTCAATGATGACTTTGACAAACTAAGTGATAAAATCGATTTCTTAATAAAAAAAAATGAATTCTCAGATACAAAAAGGTTAATAGAATTGAATACTACACAAATTCAAGCCTTTATTGAAGAAACTGAGAAACAGATTGATGTAATTTTAGGTAGAGAAAAAATTTTTGAAGATAATAATATATTTAACTTGTACATAAGACCCTTTCTCAACAAATTCAACGCCTCAAAAGAATTGTTGATAAAAAAATTAAAAAACTTTGGTAGAAAATCAAATAATAAGCTTTATCTGAATCAGATTAAATATTATCTTAAAGTTATTAATCCTATTAAGTTAGATCTACTGGCTAATTATATTAATAAAGATGTTGAACTAATAAAAGACTTAGTTCTTAAATTTATAAGTAAGAATAAACTAAATGCAAAAATTATTAATGAGAGACTTTATTATCAACAAATTGAATCTGAAATTCCCGATTCTAAAGAAATACTCTTTTTCAAGAACATTAAGACGATAGGTAATGATATTTATCTGAACTTTAAATTAACAAATCCTTCAAATTTTGATTTTAAAGATTTGCAAATATCTCTGAAAGTACCTTCTTATCTAAATTTCCAACGAAAAGAAAGTTTTCCAAAATTCTTACAAATAACCGCATTAAAACCAGGAAATAATTTTAAGTTCCACTATGTATTAAAAGTAGATAAACAGAAAGAGCTTAAAAAAAATTTATTTGATCCAACGGCTGATGAAATTAAACTGGACTTACATTATAGAGACCAGTTTGATATTGCTCGGAAGACAACAAAACACATAGATCTCTTCATTTCATAATTCCTTACAATTTTTTGAAATGTTATAGTAAATTTTCTACCTATAGAATTTTATATAAAAATTCCTTATAAAATGATCTTGTTTATCTAAAAATTTAATAAATTATATGGAAAAAATTAATATATTCAACTATTCTTTATAATTCTACTAAGATTAACCTATCAAAATTACAGTTTGAGGTGAAAAATGCAAGAGTTAGAGAGTTATCGATTGACATTGCAAACTAAGTTGTTCGGATGAAATTGTAAACTTTCAAGTGATAAGCTAGAGAAACTACTGGCTAATGCGGGCTTAAAGGGTGATATTGAAGATTCCGCCATTATCCCGGTACCGAATTCAAATATAGTTATGGTTAAAAATATTGACATATTCACACCAATTCTAGATGAACCAGAAATTGTGGGAGAAATTGCCGCTGCTAATGTTACTAACGATATTTTCGCTTTAAATGTCCCAGAAATATCAGGTATGCTTGTTTTCTTAGGATTAAAGAAAAATATGCCTATGTACATAGCAGAAGGGATATTAAAGGGAATAAAAAACTTCATGGAGAAAAAGATTCACTCCAAAGTTCTTGGAGGTCATACCATTTACTCGGAATGGCCACTTATTGGAGGGGAAGCAAGCGGATTTGTGGTAAGGGACAAGCTTATCAAAAAAGATTTCGTAAAAGAAGGTGATAAATTAATCCTAACTAAACCAATTGGAAACCAAGCAATAATGGCAGCATACAGATTACAAAAAAACAATCCTGACCTATTAGAAAATTTTTCTATGAATGAAATTGATGATTCTATAGATTTAGCTATAAAATTAATGATAATGCCTCTTCAAGAGATAGTAAAAACTATCCATTCATACAAAGATGTATCATTTATTCACTCAATGACGGATGTTAGTGGTTTTGGTCTGGCTGGGCATTTAAAGGAAATGCTTCAAAATTCGAAATTTTCAGCTACTATTGAAAAAATTCCTAGTATTAAACTGACAAGTGAATTAGCTTATAAGTTTGGCTATAAATATGATAACTGCGAGATGCCTGAAACTGCTGGGGGGATGCTACTCTCTGTAGATCATCAATACGTAGAAGAATTTTCACAAAGACTTAGTAATGAATACAACGTGAAAAATTGGATTATAGGTACAATCGATAACATAAATAAACCTAAATATGTTCGTGTTTCTAAAAACGCCGAATATATTGAAATAACAAAAATTTAACGATGTCAATGAAATAAGCAAAAACACATCATTGTGGGAGCTTATTGAGAATTCTGTTGTCCAACAGCGTCGAATATAATTGGTTGTTTTTACTTCTTATTTTTAATTTTATTAGATTTATTTATCGATAAAATAGATAAATAATATCGAAAATTTTTATAAATATTTAGAATTTGATTTATTAACTAACTATAAATCAAAATTTAATAAAAATCATAAAAAGTTGAGGTGTATGAGCAAAAATTTAAAATATCGATTGACTACAGACGTAAAGATACATGGATGAAGCTGTAAACTTGGACAAAACGACTTAAATGATTTATTAACTAAAGTAGGTCTGGCAGGAGACATTGAAGATGCTGCTATTATACCTATTCCCAATAGTGAATTGGTTCTTATCAAAAGTATTGATATTTTCACTCCTATTATTGATGAACCTGAAATAACTGGTGAAATTGCTGCCTGTAATGTGACAAATGATATATTTGCTATGAATGTACCTGAGATATCGGGAATGCTTGTCTTCTTGGCAATTAGTACAAGAACTCCGATGGAAGTTGCTGAAGGGATTCTAAAAGGAATAAAAAACTTTATGGAAAAGAAACTAAATTCCCGAGTGGTTGGTGGGCACACCATTTACAGTGAATGGCCATTAATCGGCGGAGAGGCTTCTGGATATGTCCATAAAGATGCAATTATTCAAAAGCAAGGAGTAAAGAAAGGAGATAAACTAGTTTTAACCAAACCGATAGGATTACAAGCGATTATGGCATCATATAGGATTCTTAAGGATTTTCCAGAAATACTAGAACATTATTCTAAAGTAGAACTCCAAAAATCTATCGATCTTGCCGTAAAAGTAATGACAACTTCTAATCAAGATGTTGTAAAAACGATCCATGCATACAATGATTTTTCATTTGTTCATGCATTAACTGATATTACAGGATTTGGTTTAGCTGGTCATACTGCTGAAATGCTTCAGAATTCTGATTTATCTGCAATAATTGATAATATTCCATCAATAAAGTTATCTAAAGAGATATCTAATGAGTTAGGATATGCTTTTGATGATTGTTATTGTCATGAAACAGCTGGAGGTATGCTACTTGCCGTAGATCCTGCTAAAGCAGAAGATTTTACGACCACACTTACGAGTAATAAGGTTTCTAACTGGATTGTTGGATCAATAGATAAAGTTCAACCAGGGCTAGTTAGAATCGCAGATAATGCTCAAAATGTTGAAATTACAAAATTATAATGATGTTAATGATATAAGCTTAAACATTATAAATGAATGCTTATGGAAAATTCCACCTGCGAGGTGGCATCAAACTTAGAATTATTCTCTTTCTTTTATTTTACCTTTTAGTTTTGTAACAATTTCTCTTATTTCATTTAGTGCTTTATCTATCAATTCTTCTCCATTCTCTATATTAAAAGCAGTAATCGAAACCTCTACCTCGACAGATAATCCGATCTTAGGATGCGTCTTAATCCACAACTGAGGATATTTTTTCTCTAACTCATTTGTATATGCTGCAATCTGACTTTCTCCTATGCCTGAAAAAAGAAATCCTTTTTCGATGAACTTTCCCCTTTTTTCTTCTAAAATTGGTGTAATCAAATTTCTAAACATCGCTTTCATCTCAGTAGGTACTCCAGGAAGTATGAAAATCGTTGAATCTCCTTCATTAATCTTGACCCCTGGAGCTGTACCTACTGTATTGGGTAAAACAACAGATCCTTTAGGAAGATAAGCCATTTTTTCTCTTTCTTTTGTCATTCCTTCAAGTTTTAAAAGACCCATTTGATGAGCGTGTTCATAAGCTTTTTTTATTGATTTATAAGCATGTTGATTTAACTCCAAATTCCTATTCAAACCATTAGCTATCCCTTGTAAAGTCATATCATCGAAAGTTGGACCGATTCCTCCTGATGTTATAACAATATCTGGAGAACGTTTTAATATATCCCTAATTGTAGAAGATAGTATTTCTAAATCATCTCCTATTGTTGTTATTCTCTCTACTCTATGCCCATATTTTGTAATTCTTTTTGCCATCCAATGCGAATTTGTATCTTGAGTCTTTCCAATAAGGATTTCATTTCCTATCATTAACAGTTCAGTATTCAAGGTAAAACCTCAAAATATTAATTGAAATTTAACTATAAAGTATTAATTTAATAATTTCATTAAATCTTTCTTTAAAGTATAATTTGATAAAATTAGGAAATAATCGATTTAAATTTCCTATTAACTTAGAATTTTTAACATCGAATAATGATGACAATCGAAATTGATGATGCTGGGACCGGAGATTTGGTAGGAGATGTATTCATAGGGTTATTAAGAAAAGAATCTGGAGAACTAGTTTTTAAATCATTACCGGTTCAGCTTTTTCAAGGTGAAAACTGGAAAAACAAAAAACCGTATGAAGTTGTCGTTAAAGTTGTACGAGAGGGACTGATGGAACTAAATTTCCAGAAGGATAATGAGTTAATTCAGTTATGTCGTGGAAATATTTTTGATAATTTAAGAAATTATTTTTTAGAAGAAGGAATTAATTATGAAGATGCCATAGTTGAGGGGAGATTACAGGACGCTGTTGAAGCAAAATTAATTGAGCACCTTCGTAATGATTTAGGTGTTAGATCAAAAAGTTTAACTACGAAGAGTGGAGCCAAACGGTTTTTTATTTTGTTAAATTGGGTTTCTTACAATTTTTTTAAAAGGGAAAAGTATGTAAAATCAGGCTTTAAAAAATGGAACACTGTTTGGCGAGATCGAGCTATTGAAAAATATAATAAAATTCAAAAATCAAAAAAAAAAATCGCTATTGAAAAAGGGATATGAAAATAGTTGTTTTTGCTCCTCATCCTGATGACGAAATTTTTGGATGTGGTGGAAGTATTTTAAAATGGATGGATGAGGGATATGATATTCATATTGTTTATGTCACTGATAATCGAGTATTATTATCCTGGGGAAGAGCACATGGACAATTGTTAGAAGAAGACGCTAAGGATTATATTAATTTAAATGAAGATGAAGTTGGGAAAATAGGTATAGAAGAAGCGCTTCAGGTTGCAAAGTCTTTTGGTTTTCCAAGAGAGAATATCCATTTATTTAAATTCCATGATCAAGACGCTAAAAATCAAATCACTGAGGGGGTTAAACTAGCTATAAATATTATAAAAGATGCTAATCGAATTATCTTACCAAGTGATAATAACAATCATTCCGATCATCAAGCGACTCATACTATGGTCAAACAAGCTGTTAAAGAACTTCACTTACAAAAAGTAGAATTTTATGTTTATGCTTTATATAACATATTAAAAGCACCAAAGGAAAAACACCTCAAAATAAAAATAGTAGAATACCAAAATCAATTATATGAGTTAATGAAAGGATATAAAACCCAATTATGTTTAAAAGATACTCAAATAGGTTGGCAATTATTAAAAAAAAAGAGAACAGAAAGATTTGGAATCTTCACGTATGAAGATATGAACAAATTTGAGAATTTTTAATTGAGATCCGTTCCACAATTTTTACATATTTTATCATTTAGAGCATTTTTATCATAACCACAAGCAAAACAAATTAAATATTTTCCATTTTTAGGTTGCTCAAAATCCATCCCTGTTACCGGTTGCGTGTCTCCTTCTGAGGCTTCCTGTTTTTTTGGTTTAAACTTTTCACTTTCTTCAGCTTTAGCACGTTGTTTTTCTACAAAATCTACATCGTGTGGTGTTATTATTTTGAACTCTTCTGAAGGCTTAATTTCTTTAAATCCTTTTGGTAAATTTTTTAAATCAGAATCTTCGATAATATCAGGTTGACTATCAATGGTTGAGTTTATAGCTGAACTTTTATCCAGTTCTTCCTCTTGTGAAGGAAATTTCTCATTTTTGAAAATTGGAGGTGAAATTTCTTCTTCTGAAACTTCTTTGGGAGTTTCTAAATCTTCTGTATATATTTCTTCTTTAAATTGACTTGCTTTTAAGTTTTTTATATGCGCAAAAATACCCTTTGTCCTATTAATAATCATGTTTTTGAAAGATGCGTTGATCTTCGGAGATTTTGAAAAATTTAGAGCCATTTCAGATATATCTACCCATTGTTGGATCGCAGCCTTAATATCACCTTTTTTTTCAAATCTTTGTGCTATTGCAATTTTCTTTCCCAGCTCTTTATTAAATTGTGTGATATTCATAATAGAATCTTTTATTTCTTCTTTAAAATACAATGTTTACAAATAAATTCTGATTATTAAATCTTTATTCTAATCTTGATATAAAATTTAATATTTATAATCACTACTAGTTATATAAGAATATTTACTGCCTCTAAGAACATTAATTACTTAAGAGCGATAAGTATATGTCAATTAACCCATTTTCTTCAAATGAGATAAAAACCTTAAGGGAATTTATTGAAAAAAATGGGTGGAAGATAGAGAAACATATTGAAAATTATTTTCGATATAGTTTAAAAAAGAACAAGTTAGTTCTTTTCACTATCAAATTTCCTATAACGTTACCAATAAGAATTAATATCCCCTTTGAAGTTGTGAGCTTCCAAATTTCAATAGCCTTCCAATTTTGGAATTTAAATAAGGATATATATACCAATATTCTTTATTTTATGAAAACATTAAGAAATTTAGCCATATCTTTAACTCTAGAACATAATTTCCCTCTTGACGGAAAAAAAGAACAACTTAATAACTTATTAAACTTAGTAATTCCAGAACTTATCCATAATGAAAATGAGAGCTCATGGCTAAATCGTATAAGGATTTCACTTATGAATAAGGGAGATAAATTAAAAGACTATTCGAACCAAGAATTAAAAAAATTTCAAGAAGCTCTTCAAGACTTAGGATTAAAACCTACTTTCAAAATACCTTGGGAGCTGAGGTATGGGATTCCTAAGATTAGAACCTCTGAAACTATATTTTTCTCAGATGATGGTAATCTTGATGAATTTTTTATTTTAGAGAAGGGTTATTTTACTTATATCAAAGATATTGAATATGATAAACTTCATATTAGGGGATTATTTGATAGTTATACTTCATATATTTTAAATGATTTATTTAGTAGTAATCCAGAATTTAAATTAGAATTACTTTTAGAAAATTGGATTAAATTTACACGCTTAATATTAAATTCTGTAAAAGAAATTATTGAAGCTAGAAATATTAACCAAACCGAATTGATAAAATTTCGCTCCAATAAAGAACTTTTATATAATAATCCAAACTTCATTGAAGACCATAATAATTTTCCCTTCTCTGCATTAAGTTATGAAAGTTCGATTTCAAAGGAGTTATTTGCTATTCATAATGATTTATTTAATAAGCCTCCATCTAATTTTGAAGTAATAGAATCCATAAATCAATATGTTGAAGCTGAAGAATTAGTCAAAAACTATAGATTTGAAGAAGCTGCTCATCTTCTAAATGAAGCTTTAATTGTGTTTAACAAGAATCAACAAAAAAAAATAGTTGTATCAATTTTACTTAAATTAAGAAAAATAGCGAAACTTTTAAATCACAAAGATACAGCTCTTAATTATCTACAAAATGCACTAGGTGTCGCTAAATCGGGTGAGATTCCAATAGATTATATTATAAGAATTCACTATAAACTAGGTGTCACATATTATAACAGAAAGGAATTTGAAGAGGCTTTAAATCATTTTAGAGTTATTAATAATTTTTTAGAAAATGAAGAAATATCATTTGAAAAAGAAAAATTCATAGGGGCAGCATATCTCTATATTGGACTAATATTACTGGAACATGAAAAAATTGATGATTCTAAAATCTATTTCAAGAACGCTTTTCAAATCGGAAATAAAAATTTACAAGTAAAATTAAATTATTGCCTTCTTCGTGCTATTTATTATAAAAAACACGGAAATTTGGTATTAACTCAGAAATTTTTGAAAGCTGGTTTAGATACAGTTGGATTAAATTTTGAAAACAAAGAGATTCTCAAACTTCAAATAAATTTAATTCTTGAATTGTCAGAATTCTATATTCATTACCGAAAAGATGCTAAAAAGGCTCATTCCCTATTAAAGAATCTTGAGAATCACATAACACTAAGAAAAATTAGTAATATGAAGAGAGCAATACGTTGGAATCTGTTGATGAGTGATTTATATAATACTTTTAGTGAAAATCGTGATAAATCTCAGTTTTATCTAAAACAGAGTAAGAAGTTAAAAACCCAACTTC
This sequence comes from Promethearchaeota archaeon, assembly GCA_013375485.1. Lineage (GTDB taxonomy): Archaea > Asgardarchaeota > Lokiarchaeia > Sigyniarchaeales > SOKP01 > Loki-b32. Next base: position 16,889 of record JABXKB010000003.1, read on the forward strand.
ACACAATAGGAGTAAGTGATTAGAATAAAAGATCTTTCTTATCTTCTTTTAAATTGAGCTCTTTTAGCTCCAAGACTATCTTTTTGACCTCCAAAGCCACCTTTTACTATCCTTTGTACAAATAATTCTCGGAATCGCATTCTTGGAGATTTTTTTTTAGTAGCATTTACTCCAGTTCGTTCAATTTTTGGAGTTTGCATTTTTACTTTTCCTGCTTTTGTTAAGGAACCATGAGAACCAGGCATTTTTTTATAAACCTATATTATAATTTGTTTTGTATAATAATATAAAAAATTTATAACTCTTAAATTTTGCCATCTTTACTACTTCTCTTAAAAATTGGGCTCCTATTTTTTATTAAAGTTATTTATTTTATTTTTAATTATACTAAATTCTATATTAAGAGTAATGAGATTAATCTATGTTTGATGAAAAAACTAACAATAATAATTTAGAAAAATTGAATAGAAATGAGGAAAAGATATTATATAGCGTTGATAAAATTGTATGCTTTGCATGTGGAGAAAAAATAGATAAAGAAACCACAGTATGTCCCTATTGCAAGACAACTATCAAGTGATTTATTCATTCGTAGATCTTAAAGTTAAAGAAAAATTATGATTTATACAAATTAAATCATTTTAAAAGTAGGTCTTACTATGAATTTTAGCGGTACAAGCACAAAAAAAAGAAGACCCTTAGGTATATGGCTTCTAATCTTTATTTTAATTACAGCGCTATCTTTTATATTATCCCTATTAATCAACCCAATTTGGTGGGTCATGCTCCCCATATCTTTAATATTATTAGTTGTATTAAAAATGATGTCCCATTATTTCTGGTTAGAAAAGAAAACTTGCCCTCGTTGCAATGCTCCTACAACTAAATATAGTGATTTTTGTAGAAACTGTGGTTATAAACTATGGTTTAAGTGTATTTCATGTGGAAAATATATACAATCTAGAACTCAATTTTGCGAGAAATGCAACATTGAACTTGATCATACTATGGAAGAAAAAGAAATTTTTAATCATGAAGTATTAAAAGAAGGCTCTCCTTTACCCAAAATGAATAATTATTGTCCTAATTGTGGTTCTAAATTAAATAACAAGGAAAATATTAAATTTTGTGAAGAATGTGGAGAAAAACTATAATAAATAACTAACTATTTAATCCATTCTTTCTCTTTGATTTAAATACAAATGATAGGATAATCCATAAAACTACATAAATGAGAAAATTTCTAATATAAATTGGTAATTCTTCACTATAATAAGCCAATTTAAGAAAATACACAGAGATTAACCAAGATATATTAATTGTGATTATAGAAAAAGCAAATTTTTGTGAAAGAGTTTCCCTTTTTTTCCATATCAAGTAAATATCTATAAATATTGGAGTTATATGTATGTAATCATAATAAAGGTATAAGAAAAAGAATTCGTAAAAAACAATTATTCCTAAAGGGACAATTGAATATATTAAAAAATTGTTGATGTATGGATTATCACGGAAAATAAGACATGCTAGTGAAAGTGAGAAATACCATTGACTTATTGTGAAAAATACCAAGTTTGTTCCTGGATCTCCATGTTGTTTTATACCATAAAGAAACCTGTCTAATGGTTGCCATGAAAAAGGGAATAAAAATTGAAATGCCAAGGAAATTATCGTAGCAATCAAAATCTGAATTAAAGTAATAGTTATTAGGCTTAAGTCATTTAATATGAATTTCGATTTAGCCATTAAAATTTCAAGTCTTTAAATTAATATTACTTTTACTAATTTATCAAACTTAGGTGGTATGAATAGAAAAAAATATAAATTTCATAAATTCTTTAATAAATTAACTTTTCAAAGGGGACTTGGTGTAGCCCGGTGGCACAGCAGGCTCCAGATCCTATAAGCAAAAGCTGTTCTGTGGACACCTGTCGGTCGGGGGTTCAACTGGGATTCGCAAATCGCGGTTCTTGGACACATCCCTCAGTCCCCACTTTTTCAACTAACTTAGAAAGATATTTTCGTGAAAGCTCGATTTCACGATCAGTTTAATTTTCAAAGTGGATAATTTTTTTAAGATAAGCTTTTAAATTCCGACAATCTTTTTAATATCTTCAGGTTTCGGAATTCCAATGAATTTATGCTTCTCATCTACAATTATGGAAGGAACTACTTTTATCTCATATTTATTGATTTTTTCTTGTGTGTCTTCTTGAATTGGATTTTGCAGATTATATTCGACAAATTCACTTTTTTCGCTTATTGTATTCTTCAATATTTCAATTGCAGATTTGCATAAGACGCATCCTGCTGTAAATATTTCAAATTTATGTCCCATTTTTTAGAATTATCTCCACTTATTTATGACGATTACTATTATAAACTAATATTTTTTCTAATAAATTTTCTTTTAATTCAAACTATGTGCTTTTTTTTTTAAAATAGTTAGAAATTCATGGTTCTCTCTATTTTCACTAATTTTCTTAATTCCTTTTTGTTAATTCTGTTAATATCGTTCTTCTCTAATCGTCTTTTCATATCATTATTCTGTAAACTTAATTATTTTATTGTCATAATCAAAAACAATCTTTATATCAGTAGGTAGCTTTCCCATTTCGATTATGCTAGGTTTAAAAACAATGAAAAACTTGAGGTAATTACAAATGGTAATTACTGAAATTGAAAAGATCATTGACGAATTGGTGGAACTCGAGTGGTATAAAGTAGCTGCTGTTACCGTTATGTCGAGTGTAGGAAATATAATTTATCAAGTAGGAGGCAATTGGGATCTATCCAGCGAATCAAAAAATGTTTTGGGCACACTCAATAGCAGTACGTCCCTCATTTTAATGGGAGTGGAATTTATGGTTATATATAATACTCCTGAAGCCATAATAGGAACCAACAATACCGGGAAAGGGCATGTTATTTTAGCACCATTTAATGGAGGAATACTTGTATGTTATATCTTGCCTAATGCAGATCCACACAATTCGCTAACGAACATCCAGAATACAGCATTGAAATTGAATGGGAAGGTTTAATTAATAAAATTTGTATGGATGATAAGGATTTAGGGTTCTTACATATTGTTCATACGTGTGAATTAAGGCTTAATTCTTCAGATTATCGAATATAAACTAAAAAGGAACTAAATCTGATTTTACAATCATTTTAAATAAAGTAATGTATATTTTTTCTAATAATTTTTTTTAATTCAAACCATATGCTTTTTCTATTAATTCAGTAAATCTCGAAATGAATCGTGCTGCGGGAGCGCCATCTACAATATCATGATCAAAACTTATGGTAATAGTTAGAAATTCATGGTTTTCTATTTTTTCATTAATTAATACTGGTTTTTGACCAATTCCTCCGACGGTTACGACTAATGTATGGTATGCAATAGGGATTCCCCATCCTATATTATTGCTGAACATCCCAATTGAAGTTATAGAAACCGTACCTGCCATCCTTTTTCTTAAATCTGGATTTCTCTTATATTTCCTCCAAAAGATATTTCTGATGAATTTTGGGACTCTTGAATACAATTTCATTTTTTTCATCAAATCAGTGATTCCAATGTCTTGCATTTGTGCCACTCTTATCTCTTTATGAATCTCTTTAAGAGATTTTTTGTTTGCAGCACGGACGACATACGTCCAAGGCATTTTTTTCCCTTCGATATCTCTTTCAATCATAGTATTAACGTCTACGTCTTCAAAAGTAATTAACTTCTTCTTTCCTTTTCTATAAGCTTGGACATTTTTATTTTCATCAACAGCTTTAGCAAGACAGCTAATGACAAAGCTAGTAAAAGATAATTTTTCACCTGTTTTTTCCATATATTCTCTGATTTTGTTTCGAGCTTTTGTAATATCTAGTTCAACTAACCCATGAATGCTATGTTGTTTTTTTGCTTGTGAAATCAAATCAACAGCAGCTATTCTAACTCGAGGAAAGGATTGGATTTTAAAATCGTGCGTATTTTTTCCCATAATTAATCTTACTCATAAGGTTTATTAATATTTTACTAACAAGTTTTTTTAAAATTACCTTTTGAAAGTAAGTTAATTCCTTTAAATCATTCATTTTTGTAATTAAAAATCAAATTTTGCTTATCAAACTTAAGAATTCAGTTAAATAGAGTGGAACTTCTTCGTCTTATTGAGGTATAATCAATTTGAGGTGATTTTGTATTAAAATAGATTGGAATTTGTTTAAGAAAACTTATCCATATGTTTGTGATAAATGTGGATATTTTCATTATGAGCAACGGACTTTTTGTGAAGGATGTGGGAGTAAGAATACAGTTAGGAAAATCTCCAAAAAAGATTGGAAAAAACCTAAACTTATGGATCAAATAGAGATAAAAAGTTCTCCAGTTTGAAATCCCTAATCAATAAATATATAAAATTTTTTTTACCATTTATTAATCTTCCATTCAATTAATCAATATTTAGTGATAAAAAAAATAAAGCAATCTGTCAAATATTAATATTAAGAGTAAAAAAATATTACTTTTAAGCTATGTATAAAATTGAAAAAATAGGAAAAAATCACCTTTATATAAAAGCACTTGGAACTTTTCCTCCTTCCATTGCTGAAAACTTTATTAAAGATTTTGAAGAAAGAACAAAAGAATTTAAAAATTTTTCCGTAATTGTTGATGGCTTAGATATTATCTTACTCAATCTTAAATCTTTTGAAATCATATTAGAATTCCTTAAAAGAAATAATGAGAGACTAATTCGCTCAGCTTATATTATCGCAAAAAATCCTGTGTTGAATAAAGAAGCCCAAATATTATTCGAAAGGGCTGAGTCTCCTAAAAGAAAAATCGTAAAAAACCTTGAAGAAGCAAAAGAATGGCTTGGAATCAGGGCTGTGATCGTAGAAAAAGATTAGTTCTTATACTTTTAATGTCTATTTTTGATGCAAAACATTTTTTTATATGAATCTATAATTCTAGGATCATAACCAATCTTAATACACTTTATTTGAAAATTATATTAAATTTCTTCATATAATTTTTGAGATGTATTAAAAAGGTAATTTTTAATTAATTTTTGCTCTTTTTCATTGATTTCATATAAATTGTATATTATCTTATTTAATTCATTTAATTGTTGACTGATATTTCTATTATTTCTTTCAAATTCTATGATTTTAATAACTAACTTTTCAACTTTTTCGACTAAAGCAAGTTTATCACTTTTTAGAGACCCTCTTCTTTGGATTATAGGTAAATTTTTCAGAAATGTTGAACCAATCTCAATTTCTACTTCTTTTTTCTTTCCTACAATATCAATATAATATTTCATTAATTCTGAATTAAGAATACCAATTAAATATTTCAAAGAAAAAGCTGTTGCTTTCATTTTGGTGATGAAATAAGTATTATCTACCCAAGTATTATCATCTACATATGTAAAATTGAAAAATAATCTTGGAATTCGATAACCTATATAAATTACTTCATCATATTTATCAATATTTTTATCACTGTTTTTCTTAATTTCAAATAGATCTGATTTTGATATATCATTTGACAAAAAATATTTATTTAATTTCTTGTTATTCCAAGCATTTTCTCTATTATGTATAACTATAACATATTTATTTAATAAGGGCTTTACAATGAAACTTTTAACTTCACCCATCTTACGATAGCTTCGTAAAAATTCCTCAGGTAAGGCGCTAGGTTTATTCTCAAATATTAAAATAGGCTTATGTTTTTTTCTAAATGAATTTGTATATTGATTGCAATTATAATCATCTCCTAATTTGGTCTTAATTCTTTTGATTTTTAAAAAAAGTTCATTATGTGTTTTTGATACAAACGCCCAATTTTCATTAGCATTCCACTCTTTTATGTTAAAATTTCCTAGATCTTCTAAATATTCAATCATTTTTGGAGTATTGATTGAATGAGTAAGATTTTCCCTGAAGGTATAAGCTTCGAATTCTTTATTTAAATCAGTCGGTTTCTCTTTAGTATAATTAAGAATTGAGTTATGAATATCAACTCCTTTAAAGATGAGATTTTCTCGAAAATCGATTATCTTTATAAGATTTACTTTATCTTTGAGAAAAGATTTTAAATAATTTGCATATGCTGATTCTAACCAATAACGTGATGTTATAAAAATAAAATCTCCTCCCTCTTTTAATAATTCAAAACAACGAACAATAAAATCATAATAAATATCACCTTGTCCATGATGATATTTCTTTAAAATTCCTAGCTTTCCAATTAATTTTTGTTCAAATTTCGGAGCAGAAGTTACTCTAAAGTAAGGGGGATTTCCAATTATGATATCAAATCCGTCATTTCTTTCGAAAACCTCTGAAAATTCCATTATCCAGTGGAAAAAGTTAAGATCTGAAATATCAGATGATTTTATGTTTATTTTTTCTTTACTTAAATCATTTTTTATTGCTTCATTCAATTTATTATTAAAATCATTTGTAATAACATCAACTTTATCTTTAAGTTTTTTTTGTTCAGAAGGATCTTTAATTGTATAATAATCTCTTATAAATTTATTCCGTTCCATGAATATTTCAGTTAAATCTGCTTTTTTAATCCAAGTGCTTATATCCTCAATATCTATTTTAATCGTTTCAGTATTGGTGTATCCAATTAAAGAATTTCCTTTTCTTATATTAAAATCAATATTAGGTAATGGTTCTGGTTCTTGTTTTTGAATTATCCATAACCATAATCTTAATTTACATATATCAACAGCCGCCTCTTTGATATCAACTCCATATAAATTATCCTGTATGATTTCCTTTTTGATTATATAATCATTTTTCAGAATATCTAATTTTTCCATAATTTTTTTTCTTATTTGAAAAAGTAAATTACCACAACTCAAAAGAAATGCTCCTGAACCCACAGCAGGGTCACAAATCTTTATTTTTTTAATAATTTTAACAAAAAACTTCTTCAAAATTATCTTCTGGATATCATAGATATCTTCAAATTTCTCAATATATTTCCATTGTAAATCCTTTTTTTCTTTTAAAAATTCAATTAATCTTTTTTTTATATAATTTTTAATAACCTCTTCAGACATGAATTCAGTTATAACTTGTGGAGTATAGTATACACCACTTTGTTTTCTATCATCTATTGTTTTTTCTAAAACATGACCTAAAATTTCAGGATCAATTGTATTATCTATCTTAAAATTATTTTGAATATCTTCATATTCTTTTTTAAAATGAAAAGTCCTTAAGAATTGAATGGCCTTAATAAATGATTCTCTTCGAATTCTTAGACCCTTTCTATCAATAGGTTTAATTCTGAACAAGTCACCATTTAAAAAAGGGATATTATAATAAGATTTTGGAATATTTTCTCTTTCTTTTAATGGTGTATTCAGACTTTCAAAATACAATTGATTGATTCGACTATAGAAATTTTCAGGTTCTGTATTTTTCAAATCATTAAGAGTATCATTCCTTATTATTCCGTATTCTGTTAATATTCTTATAAAAATTAAACGAGTGAAATTTATTCTAATAAAATCCTCTTTTTCCTTTTTTGTCGAAGCATTCAGTACATTATTAATAAGACATTCTTCTTTGACTATAATTTTCCTTTCATTCTCTTTATCAATATATTCTCCTCCATGAATTAAAGCAACATACCAATTGTAAAATTTTTCTGTTATATCAATTGCTTCCTCTTGAGGTTTCTCTTGAATTTTTTCACCATTATAGACATTCTCTATTAATTCCAATGCTTCTTTCACAGTTAGATCTTGCTCAATAACTCTGATTTCATCTAACATCTTTTTTGTTGTGATAAAAACCCATTCCTTACCATTAGATACTAAGGCACTGTTTTGATAACCAATATTTATGTCTGAAATCCAGATTTTTGCTTGGTTTATTCCATGATCCTTTTTAATTCTAAGATCTTCATTAAATGGTTCCCATTCAATAAGTAAATTTTTAGTATTTTTAACATCTTGAGAAGGGATAAATCCATCTGGTTTTTTTAAATTCCCTAAACTAGTTTTTTTATGAATTTCAGAATGAAAATCAACTTTTGGAAGAAATTTTCTAAGGTAGGGTTCAATTTTGCTTCTTGTATATGCTTCTGGGTCACTTTCAATAATTAAATAATTTGATTTTATTGGTTTTCCAATTTTGATTTTTTGATGATGTTCTTTTTTTACTCCTTCCAAAATAGCATTTTGGAAAATACTAAATATTTCTTCTTTTGAAATAGTATTATAATTAATTGTCTCGCTCGCCATTGGAAATATTAAATTTAACTAATTTTTTTTAGAAAAAAAAATTTCAAATAATTTAACTGGTTAATTATGCCTAAATAACACGTAAAAAATTATGTAATATCTAGATGACATAATTGTTAACTTTTTTTAGTGTGAAGAAGTAAAATATTGGTAGACTTGGTGGGGATTATGGAAAAAGAACGATTAAACAAGAATTTCTTGCATGAATTCAAGGAATTTGATTTTTCAAGAATACAGGAATCTAAAATATATTTAGTTGGATCTATAAAGTTTAAAGATTATTTTATTAAAATTGAATCTATTTTACAAATATTTTATAATAAAATAGTCTCAATTTGTTCTGTTGATGGGCTCTTAAATAAAAAAAGATTTTCTACTAAAGAATGGGATAAATTACAAGAAGTAGCTTTAAAAAAATTACAGTATCAAGAAGCTATTTTAGTTTTAGATGTTAATGATTATATTGGAGACCATTCAAAAGAGGAGATTGAATTTTTTAAAAGAAAAATGAAAAGGCCAATTTATTATTTATCTAATTTAAAAAAATCTAAATAGCCTAATTTCTAATTTTTTTACTCGATTTTTGTCGGTTAGTTGAGGTAAATTATTAAATTGTTTAACTCGCCATATTTTAAATTAATGATTGAATTTAAGTGGTAGATATATCAAATTGTATATACAAATCAAAAATTTAAAGGTTCAATATCAAAATGGAAATGTTCCAAATGTTTTGGGACGATCATAATAAATTATTTTTGGAATTCAAAAAAAATGAAGAAGAACAACTCTTATTTCTTCCTGAAAAAATAAAACGATTAACATTACAATTTGAAATTTCAAAACAAGAAATATTTCATAAACAACCACCCTATCTAATTGCTATTAAAAGAATATATCATTCTTCAGAATCTTTATCATTCTCAATTGAAATGGATGAGCTGATTAATATTGATGAGTTGCAAATTAAAATAATACGAGTATCAATTTTTCTATACTCTGGTCAACGATTTGAATATTATTTTGAAGAAAGTTACAAAATATCTGATATTTGGATTAACGAAGATTGTTATATTGGGTTTGAATTTGAAGATTTACAATCAAAAAGAAATTTTGAAGGTAAAATCACAAAGGAAAAAATATTTCAGGAAATAAAGACTAATATCCATGAGAATAAAGAAAAAAGAACTTTGATTTATGAAAAAAGTAAAATTGAAAGATCATCAGAAGAAAATTCTCTCTCATACTTAATAAGTGAAGGTAATAAAACGTTAAAAAGAATTGAGCAAGCATTGCAGAACTTATCTTTCTCATTTCAAAATATGCCTCAAACAAATATTCAATATTTACCTTCAGTTCCAATTAGAGGGGGATCTGGTCCAGGAATAGAGAGAATTAAAGGACCTACAAAACCAGCCTTGATACAAGGACAGATGTCATCTAATAAATTAATGGTAATTAAAGAAATGAAATCAATTTTTAATGAAAATATGGGCAATAATTCTGAATTTAACATTAAAGATATACTAAAACCATTATCGAATGAAGAATTAAAAGCAATGATACTCGATGATGAGGAATTAATGAAAAAGGAAGAAGAAGCGATAAAAAATCAAATTAAAAGATTGAAAAAGCAACAAGATAATGAAATTCTTTTAGAAAATTTAAAACAGCCTAAAAAATAAATAAAATTTTATTTAATCGTTAAGATTATATCTCCTATCAAATTTTTAAGAATTGAAATCAATTACTTAATGAACAATCTTTAATTACCTTCTAATATTCGTATATTCAAAAATCATCTCGCAATTGAGGTTTTCTAAAATTTTATTGAATTACTTTATAGGAACAGCAGGAAGTGGTAAAAGTACTCTTACAGGAGAGATTAAAGAGTATGTGGTAAACCGAAATCCCGAAATATCGGCAATTACGTTGAATTTAGACCCTGGAGTAAGAGTTATGCCTTACACGCCCGATATTGACATCAGAGATTATATAATCCTTGAGGAAATAATGGAGAAATATACACTTGGTCCAAATGGAGGTCTTATCCTAGCTTCAGATTTAATGGTTAATTTTTTAGATGATTTAAAGGATGAAATTGATGAATATAATCCTGATTGGATATTTGTAGATACAGCGGGTCAACTGGAGCTTTTTGCGTTTAGAGAAACTGGTCCTTTAATAGCTAGTACTTTAGGTTTTGGAGATATTCAAAGATCTGTTAGTTTTTTATTTGATTCCAACTTTGTACTTCGTCCTAATGGATTTATTTCAACATTACTTCTTGCTGCTTCCGTGCAATTTAGATTTCAAAAAATACCTCTAATAAATATACTGTCAAAAGTTGATCTTATTGATGAAGATCAAATTGATATGATTATAAATTGGAGTCAGGATTTTCAGGCTTTAGAGGATTCCACGAGTGAAAGAGAAAAGGGATTAATTAGAGAGCTATCAATGTTAATTTCAGAAGTTTTTATTCAGATGGGGTCTACAAGCGAATTAATTCCTTGCTCAACTAGAGAAGAAAGCGGTTTAGATCTCCTTTTTGGACATTTACAAAGAGTTTTTGATTCTGATAATTCCAAATTCTATTAATATATCACTTTTGGTTAAAAAAAATTGAAAATAATAGGACCAATCGCTGGAATAGGGAGTAGATTAAAGCCCTTTACTTTAAGTAAGCCAAAAGCATTTTTAACAGTTGCAGGAAAAACTGTTTTAGATCATATTCTACTTAAATTCACTAATACATTTGATTCAGATACAGAATTAATTTTAATAGTTGGTTATAAGAAAAGACAAATAATGGAATATATTCAAAAACATTATGATGAAAAGTTTAAACTAACATTTATTGAACAAATTCCGCGAGGATACGAGGAAGGCATTCCATATTATTGGGGCTTAGGAGAAGCAATCTATTTAGCACATACGAGATTTAAAGAATCTCAATCGAAAAACCTAGAAGATGATAAAAGAGAAGGTTCTCTTATTTTCTTAGGTGATATGATTCCTTTTGATGAATATTCATATTTAATGTATAAATATTGGGAATCCGATGTAGACGGAATAATAACAGTTATGAAAGTACCGAAGGAGAATGCAAGTTCTTATGGTGTTGTTATTGTTGATGATGATAATTTGATTCAAAAATTGGTTGAAAAACCAAAAGAATTTGTGTCAGATCTAGCTATTGCTGGGCTATACTCATTTTCAAATACTGTAACTTGCGCTCTTTTCAAAAATCTTAAGAAATATTTGGATCAGAGAACAGAAACTTCTAAAGAAATCTATTTAACACAAAGTTTACAGGATTTAGTGGACCAAGGTTATAAAATAGCAGCTGTTGAATTAAAACAAGGAATTATGGACTTTGGACGACCTTCAGAGCTTTTAATGGGAAATAAATATCTTTTAGAACAAAATTTTATCAGATCAGAAGATTTTCAGAATTTTAATATTACAGTCGAAAAATCATTCATAAAAAATCCTGTCTATATTGGTAAAAATACAAAAATAATTAATTCTGTTATTGGGCCATTTATTTCTATGGGTGCTGATTCATATATTGAGAATTGTATTTTAGAAAACAGCGTTATTGAATCAAGAACTCATCTTAATAATCTAATATCAAAAAATTCAATTATAGGTAGCAATGTAAAGGTTGAAAATATTAGTAAAGATAATTTGATTATTGGGGATAAAAGCACATATTAAATGATTTTTTTATTATGTTAGGATTTATGTTAGAAATTAAAAAAATGAGTTATAACTTCTATATAATATAGTTAAATATTAATTATAGAAATATTAAAATACTACATAGTAATTACAAGAAATTGAATAAGTTAAAAATAATAAATACTCTTTTAATGATTTATAATGCCATACCATATTGCTTTTGATATTTCACATAAACCTAGGGGCAGAATTGATGAAAATATTACTGAACTTCGAGATTATTTAAATTCCAATGATTTCATATGCTATAATTTTTTGGAAGTACCAATTACAGAAGAATCCTTAATGCTATATGATATTCTTGTTTTTGTATGTCCTGATTTTGCTAGAATCTCTTCCCTTGAAATTACCGCGATAGTAAATTGGATTAAGAATTCAGGTGGAGGTTTACTGTTATTATCTCATGCTGGTGGAGACAGAGGACGTGGGAGTAATCTATCTGAAATCTCGGATCAATTTGGAATTGCTTTTGAAAATGATCAGGTTTTAGATGAGAGAATAAACTTAGGACTAGAGAATATTCCTTTAATTTCTTCGTTTAATATACCACATCCTATTACTGCAGGGATAGGGTCACTATGTTATAGATCAGGATCATCTCTTTCTATTATTGGAAGTGGTGCTTTTTCAATAGCAGATTCAAATGAAACATCAGAACCATTCTCTTGTCCTCTAATCTGTGTTGCAGAACCAGAAAAAGGAAGAGTTTGCTGTATTGGAAGCTATGAAATGTTTAGAGATAAAGTAGGCGGAGGATTTCAATGCAACGACAACCCACAATTAGCCCTAAATATTTTTCAATGGCTTCTTTCTGATCATCGTATAGAATTAAGAACGAATGTTGATATGCCCACACCTGCTACTCAAACTCCACCTATTTCTTCCAAAACATCACTAGAACAAGACACTATACCTCCTACAATCCCTACAGAAAAAACTTCACTAGATATTGATTTTTCAATGAAAATTTCTAAGAAAAGTGAATTAGTAGAGTTATTAAAAATTTTTCAAAATCAAATTAATACAATAAAATCTACGATTGACAAATTAATAGAAAAAGCAATGGGAACAAATAATGATAATATTGATTTTGAAAATTCAGAAACTAATCAAAACTCTGATTCTTCTCAAAATTTTCCATCAATAGAACAGGAGGATAAAGATCTTGCCCAAAAATCGGAAAAAATTGAAAAACATATTTTTGAAGATTTAGAAGATACTACATTGACCGCTTTACCACCGAAACCAGAAAGCTTAAAAAAGGATGAGATCGATTCAGAAGGGGCTTTAAAACCACCTCCTAAGCTTAAAACGAAGGATAAAACTAAAAATCAATTGAAAAATGAAAAAGAAGGTCTTAAAACAAAATTAACTTCTGTTCAAGACTTATTGAAATTTATTGATAAAAAACACACTTCAGGAAAAATGAATGATGAGGAATACGTTAAACGCACAAAAAAACTTCAAAGTGATATAAAGAAGACAAAGAAAAGAATGGATATCATCAATAAACTTTTAGAGAAGTGAAATATATAAGGTCGAATTCTTTTTCATTATAATCTAATTTGTAATTAAACTGATCGTAATGATTCACAATTGATGCATATTTAAAAAATATTTATTTAATCACATCAGTAATAAAGCAAGTTTCCACGATCTTTACTCCTTTTATCTGAGAAATCTTTTCTTCGATTAAGGGGTTAAATTGTTCTATAGAAGGTATCTCAACTTTCATAAATACTCCACAATCACCTGAAAGTCTCCAAATATTAGTAATTTCCTCAATTTCTAATAATTCTTTTAAAATTCTCTTAATCTCTTTGAAATCGGGTTCAACTTTTACAGTAGCTCTCGTACGTGGTTTAGTATCAATATTAAAATCAATTGTAAACTTTTTAATAATTCCTTCCTCTTTCAATTTTTTAACTCTTCTTCTTATAGTTGCTTCAGTTTTCCCAACGTTTTGAGAAATATCATTAAATGATATCCTACTATTTTCTTTTAATAGTTCTAATATTTTGAGATCAACAATATCCATGAAATCACAAATTGATTATTTTTATTCTTTTTAAAAATAATATTTCTTAATTATTAAATATTCATAATCATTTATCAAATTTTTTTTAATTAAAACTACAATTTTATTCTTTTTTTGCAAAATTTTATATAGAATATTATAACCTATGTCTAAAAATCAGAATAGAGATTTATCAATATATTAATATTCTAGAGATTTATCAATATATTAATATTCAATTATAATTTTTCTTTCTTCAATAATTATAAAAAATTATTCATTAAATCATTAAAGAGGATTAGGTCTTGTTATCAATATATACAAATTTTGAATTTCTTATATAAATTTGAAAAAGAAAAAGAAAAAAACCTTAAAACATCTGAGTATAACGATAATTCATTACTTTCTCTTGAAGATTACTTGTAATATAACACCAACAACTCCAAGTCCAGTTAGAACTCCTCCTGCTATTACGAATCCTAAGAATATATTATCCCCTAAGGTATAATGGTCTACTGGTAGATCTGCTTCATTTTGGCTGGAAGGTACTACGTAATCTTCTCTAATTCTTATCAACCACTCAAGAATTGTATCCATTTCAGTATCAGATATTTCTAAATTGTTTTGCAAGTAATTGTATGTACTGGTATCTTTCATTGCTTTAAACCATAAAGAAATTCCTTTAAAATGTGTAATTGAATAGTCTTCATCTTCATTCCATAGATATTCTGATTTAGAGACATCAATATTACTCTTAATAGGAATACCTATTTCCCATTCACTTACTAAATCTAATCCTAATACAGGACCTAGAACCAATCCATCTTCGAAGATTCTTGCATCTGACCATTGTGTGTAAAATTCATTTTGAGCATAATTTCTCATAGAACTACCTGTTAAAATCGCAGTGATATTCGGAATGACATTATATCTCATTGTAATAAACAACCAATCAGTTAGCATATCAAATTGTGTTAAATCCAAATTGAATGTTGAAAGAATATCATTTTGAGTGTCAGTATCTCCCTGATAAGCGTCTATCCAATCTAATATTCCATCTCTATGAATAAAGGATGAAATTGTCGAAGTATTAAAGAGATTGATTGCACTACTTAGAGTTATATTTGTTTTTTCAGGAATCCCTACTTCAAAACCTTTAAGTCCATGTCTTAAATTAATACCTTCCTCAAATGTGGTTGCATTAGCCCACTGATCTAATAAAAGGTCTATAGTAAATTCAGTCGGCGTCATACCAAATCCCACTGGAAAAGGTAAACTAAATATGACAGGAACAAGCGTATCCTTTACTGTAGTAATTAACCAATCCATCAAAACATCATAAGATTTATTTGTTAATGCAAAAGCAAATTTTAAATCATATTCTGTTGAATTATCTCCTCCAGAAGCATTAAACCATTTTTTAATACCAGTTATGTTGACAAATGATGAAGGATTCATTGGATCCCAAAGATCTATTGTAGCATCAGTCGTAATATTTGATGGTTCATCTCGACCAACTTCTAAACCATAGATACGTTGAGTAAAATCATCACCTATTAAGTCTAATGATATTCCACTGGGTTTCATTGTACCATTACTCCACTGACTATAGAAGACATCCAAGGCATATTCTTCAAGAGTGGTGTATCCTTTGGAAGTATAATTGTTTTTCACAATAATTTCCCATAAATATGATTTAATGTAAGCTGAAAAATTTTGAAGTTGGTTAGATTCCCAACTGCAATCATATACCATCTGAATTAATGTTCTATTGTCACCATTATCTTCAAAAGCGTCAGAATAAAAATCTAGCCAATTTAACAACCCAATCCCTAATTCGACACTCGAAAATATCCCGGGATAATTAGTATTATTATAACTGTACCCATTTAATAATCGATGGGTTGTATTAGCTGAAAAAGTAAGATTAATTGCACCAGAATTCATAAATTCTGAAACTCCTTTAATATCAGCAGAGAAATTACTTTCAAAATCAACATCATTAAAGAATACACTTTCTGCGTAAGCGGTGGAAGTTGAATTATTCTCTATTACATTTTTTATCACATAATATATCGCGTTAGCAGCTTCAGAAGCATTTATATACATCGGTAATACTTCTAATGTCTTGTTTTTAATGTATAATAATGTTTTAGGAATACCTATTGGATATACTATTTCAGTTTGAATCTCAGGAATAAGAGAGTCAAAAAGTGCAGGAATAACCTCTGGAATTCCTAGACCTAAATATGATTCTTCAATATCAGATACAGCTTCCTCTTCTATTGCTTCCAATACAACAGAAACATTAGAAGAAACCTCATCAGTGAGATAGGCATCAATAAATAGTCCAGTTGGTATAAGACCCAAACCCAAAACTAATAAAATAACCGATAGATTTAGTTTTGATTTATTTAACATAATAAATATTTTGAATTGTATAATTAATATAAATATTTCCGTTAAAACTACATTGAGTCTATTTATTACAACTTTAAATATCGTTTAAATAAACAAGATATGACCCCTAAAAAAAACACATAATTCTTATTATGAAATTTCAATTATTGCAAAATAAACCTTTTTAAGGAGTTTATATTAAAAAGGTTAATATGGAAACACAAACAATTTTGAAATTTTTTGTACCTATAGCAATTTTGTCTAGTATTTTTATTGGACCTGCCTATAATCTCTTACTATTTTTGAATACACAAATACTTGAATCTCACTGGTCGATTTATATAAATGAAATTGCATTTGCAAATTTAATGACTTTGAGTTTTGTTTTATTTACGGTGTTATTCATAATTTCAATGAAATTCGTGGAAAAACTGACTAAAGAACCTTTAATGATAGTGGGAATAATAATAATAGCATTTAGTAGCGTTTATGCTGGATTAATTTGGGTATGGGAAATTGTTATTTTAACATTCGTTATATCAGGTGCAACCTTGGCGTTCTTAATTCCAGTTATTACTAAATATACCTCTGATAAAGTCCAAAAAGAGTATGAAAATAGCCGATATATCTTAATTTTACCGATAGCTTCATTACTTTGGATTTGTATTTCATTAACTTTGTTTGCATATATAGGAGAAGCTTCTTGGAGAATACTTTACTTTATATCTGGTGGAATTAATGTTATTGCAGCGATATTAGTTGGTTTTATTTAATTTCCCTCATTTATTAAAATAACAGAAGAAATCAATATAACGTTACTTCTATGAAAAGAGAGAGATTAAGAGTTATGATCGGAAGTATCTAGATCACTCTTCTTTTTTCATAAATATAGCTAGAACATTGCTATTACCATAAAGAAATATAATATTAATATTCTTATTTACTCATAAATTCTTTAATTACAGCATAAAAATAATAGATGGAGAAATATAATGTCGAATGAAATCCCAGAAAAAGTAAAAGTATCCTTAAGATCCATTGGTCTTACGGATTATGAAATTTCAATATACCTCACGTTAATAAGTAAGGGACCTATGGATGCAAGAGAACTTTCTGAAGCATCAGGGGTACCCTACTCACGTATTTATAATATCCTCACACAGCTAGAAAAAGATAAATTGTTTATCATTAAGGAAGAAGAATCCAGACCCTCTCGCTACTTTGCCAAATCTCCAGATGAAGCTCTAATAATTGCGAAAAAGCAATATAGTGATAGTTTCAATGAACATTCAAGCAAAATAATCCATACTTTATCTCCAATTTATCAATCTCATGATACTCCAATTAAAATTGCTCTTTATATTCATCGTGGTAGGGATGTATGCATTAATAAAGCCTTATCTTTAATTAATTTGGCAAAAACATCTATATATCTTGTTTCTACTAAATATGAATTTTTGGAAGTATTTTATGATGATATAAAAAAAGCAAGAGCACGAGGTGTAACTGATTTGAGACTTCTCGTAGAGGCTGAAGCTTTAGAAGATAAAAAGTTCCAACCCTTGATTGAAAAATATGGTTCTCTTTGCGAAATAAGATGGAGAGATCAAATCTTCGGAAGTGCAGTAATTATTGATGAAGGGGAAGATGCCTTTATTGTGCTTTCCGAAAGCTTCTTTCCAAAAAAAATGTCTTATTTTGGGGTTTTGACAGATCACGTGGCTTTTGGTCCTGCTTCCTTGTATTACTTCGATTATCTTTATAAAACAGCAAAAGAAGCAAATATAGATTAGATTTATTTTAAATAATAAAATCTGAACTCTTTTAATTTTTCAATTAAGGTTTTGTAAAAAGAAATATAGAAATGACTACCACGTAATACTTATTGCATTTTCTGGACATATATCAACGCATTTTAAACAATGTGTACACAGTGAACCCCATTGAGGATTTATCCTCCATCTCTGAGGATCATTAGGATCTTTATAAATTAGATCTAATGCGGAATGCATCATAAAAACGGCGGGATCGCAAACTTTTAGACATTTAGCACAATCTCTGGGGTCTATCTTTCCATCTTCACCACAAATAGAATAATCAATGCGTATTTTTGTTCTTTTTTCCTTTTTTGGCTTTTTCAACTTTTTTGTTTGTACTTTACTTCCCATACTATCACCAATCTAATATTTTCCGTTATATCCTGGAAATTCTTCTCTAGGAATTAACTTTAAAGCATCATTTTTACAAGCATGGCGACAAACTCCACAACCAAAACATTTATCAGTATCAACTACCACTCTATTCATTGAGGGAATGTATTTTAAAGCTCCAAGTTGGCACCATGAAATACATGACTTGCAACCTTGACATTTGTCTTGATCCGAATCGATTATATACTCTGCTTTATACATAATATTAAAATCAAAACTGTTTCTGAGAGTAAAAGCCCCGCATTCAGGATTTTCACACGAACATATAGCACAGATATATGGTACTGGTTGAAACCATACGGAAGCAATATATCCTTTTTTGTTATTTTCTTCTAATTGTTTTACAGCAGCTTCACGGTCTAATCTGACTGGTCTATCTTTAGGAATGAAACGAGGTAATTTTTCAATGACTTCTGATAATGCTCCAAAATTAATACAAACCGCTTCTTTTACACCTCTTCGTTGCCAACGGCACATACAATAATTACAAATTATGGGTTCAGCAGCTAATTCAGAGAGAATAATTTTTCCATCTTCAAGGGGTATAACCTGACCAAAGTGGCCATCCGCTCTTACACCTTTCCTGCTTTTCTTTTCACTGTGGATCATGTTTTCAAGTATATTTCGAAGTACCCTACCTATTATTGGCATTTTCAATTTATATCCTAAATCCTTCGAAGAAAATCCCATAACTTTCCTTATATAAACTTGCTCGTAATTCTGCCATTGTTCGGTTAAATAATCTTTAAGATTCATTTCATCGGCAAGCTGATTGGAATAGTTTTTAGCATTCATATACCATTTCTCGCCGTTGGTTCCGTGGGTAAAACACCATTTACACAATTTTATTATCTCCCAAATTTCCCGAAAATTTTCATTCTTTGTTTTAGATTAAATGTAAAATTATTTAAAACTTTTAATTTTAAAAATTTGCAATCAATCTTCTGACTTAAAAGTACGTAAATGTTCCATCATACCTGACCCAACTTCACCAGTTTCTAAATTTTTCATTATTACCATCTGTTCAAAAAGTTCAGTGTACCCACCTTGAAAATTTCTTACAAATCTTATAAATGAATCCTCTTTAATTCTCTCAGCTTTTATTGTAAATGAGTTTCCTTTAACATCGTTAATGTAATATGTAGTTGAAAGAGGACTATTAAATTGGTCATTATCATTTATAGTTTTAATCTCTAATGTAAAAAGAGGTGTATTTCCCTCACTATTTGAAATATGCCCAGATAAATCAATTTGATTGCCAAAATAATCTTTTCGGAAAGTAGATGACCATTTTTTAAATTGAAAATGTCCTGCATACCATTTATCAAATTGATGCCAATCACGATACCCCCAGCTCTTATCACGTTGTCCATAGCCATTAATCTTTATATTTGTATTATCCTTCAAAACTAAATTTCCTTTTACTATACCTGATGCTTCAAAATGTTGATGCCATGATGCTGAAGAGTCGATCCCAAATGTGTACGTAGGAAATCTAGCTTCAAACGTAATGTCGAACTTTAATTTACGTGAATTATATTTAATTTGCCAGATCTTAAATGGTTCAATTAGATTGTAAGAGAGTTTTTTTTCTGTGAGCATTGTACTAATATTACCCTCGTAATGAAGAAGTGCTGGTTCTTTATAATATACTTCATTTCTTTCTTTTAGAAATAATAAAAATACAAACTCTCTTCGATTTTCATTAGGTACTATCCCTATTGTAGAAAAACCAGAAATTTCATTTACAAGATCAACCCAATTAAAATAATAAGATTCTCGCCATTTTTGTTCGCGAGATGGTTCATGAAGAAGCTCATCTGCTTCAGTTAAAGATAAATTCCGGTTGTTTGAATTCATTGTTGTTAATCCTCTGGAAATAAATAAAGTGAAGGACCTTCTCTTTTTTTCTTTCCTCTACTTCGAAAAAATCTTGGAATTCCCTGATCAAAATCACCTTCCATAAATTCTGGAACATACTTGTTCATCGTTCTTTCTGTTAAATCCCAATTTATCCCATCTGTTAAACCTACAAAATTCGTGTATCTTGCATATCCATAACAATAAGCATAAGCCCCAGCAATTAATCTCTGTCTTCTATCCCATTTAGAAAACTTCAAAAATAACTCTTTATTTGCCTTTATGGCATAATCGCTAAACTCATCTAAAACCTTAAAATCAAGTGGGATAACATCTTTTCCTTCTCTAGTAAGCAATGCAACTCCCGTAATATTCTCTGTGAAATCTACTGGTGTAGATTCTAAAGACACAAATTCATCTAATTCAATTTCAACATCTTGTAAACGGAAAACAAATGCGACGTTTGTATAAGGGGATTTTGCTTCAGTTGCTGACCAAGTAAAATGAGGTTTGCCTCCATCATAGAGATGTAATATTTCTCGAAAAACTAGAATTTCATTCTCATCTACTTTATAAGGTCCATGATCACATAATTTCGCTCTCGCTTCGCACTCATCTATATAGGAAACTAATTCTAGGTTTGCCATCGTTCTTTTAACTTTTATAGCTTGATCTTTAGATACATCTACAATGCGACTTAATGTCCAATCAATATCTGATTGATCTAATGCAATATTTTTTTTATCCGAATCATTTACAGATAATTTACTATTTGGAAAATAAGAAGATGCTAATCTTTTCCAGAAATCAAGAATGTACATAGTTTGTTTTCTTTTTTCCTCGCTTTCACTTTTTGGATCTTCATCATTTCTGTAGATTTCTCCCATTCGACCTGCCATATAATATAAAGGTATATAAAAGATGCTGAGTGCTTGAATTTCTGATAGTATTTTCCGACTCTCTTTTCCGATTTTTTCTGGAGTAGTTTTTTCTGATACTCTTTTTAATATATCATAAAGAATGTCGTAACTATTATAAAAAGCTACACAAATATAAGCAGTAACAGGAAATAATTGAGATTCTAGAAGTCCTCTTTTGGAAACTTGATAATCTATTAATTCAGAGACGTGAGCAATAATTTCATTAGCTTCTTTAACATTCATTTTATTAAAGTATATAATTAATAGTAATTGATTATTTATTTCAACGTAATTGTATTTATAGTTAATGACTGATTCTCACCGTTTTAATAAAATTTAAGTAATATATAAGAAATTAAAAATAAATTGATAACAATTAATTAGGATTTCTTCGGGATACTACTCATGGAAAAAATTGGTATAGGTTTATCTTGTTCATCGAAATCTATAGTTACAGGCGAGCTAGTATACATTCAGACTATTGAAGACGTCATTAATTTATTTGATAAAGCATCTGGAAAAATATGCATCGTTGAAGATGCGGGAATTACGACGCTTAGTCCAATTCTCTCAGACTTAATTGGAACTGTATGTACTAAGGGCTCAGCTGGTTCACATTTGGCTATTATTTCAAGAGAATTTAATTTACCGTGTATCATGGGTATAAAATTTTCAATTAAAGATATCTCATCTTTAACTGGAAGGATGGGTAAAATTATGCATGATGGAGAAGATAAAGGTATCTTATATTTACTGGATTAAAAATGTAAACTACACACATTAGATTCGATTTGATTAAAATATGACTTATGTAGAAACTTTAAATGAAGCATATCCCAACCCTAGCCTATATGGAGGGAAAGGTTCCAACCTAATTAAAATGCTTAAACTTGGTATAAGAGTTCCTCCTGGATTTTTGGTAAATACTATTGCATATAAGAAATTTATTAATGATTCACCTCTAAAAGAAGAAATTTATAGCACACTTGGGAATGATTACAAACCAAAAGATGTAATAGCACTCTCTACTAAAATTAAAAACTTCTTTCTAACTTCTAAAATCCCTCATGAAATAATGAAAGAAATTAAAAAGAAATTCACAGATATTTATAAGAAAATAGGAAAGGAAAATTCTTTTTCTGTTAGGTCTTCAGCAAATATCGAAGATACAAGCAATTTTTCCTTTGCTGGACAAGCGGAAAGCTATTTAAACAAAATCACATTGGAAGAAATACTAGAAGCAATTAAAAATTGCTGGATTTCTTTATATTCACCTAATGCATTACTTTATCTCCTGCAGATGAGAAAAAATAAAATTAAAATCTCGTTAAATGACTTAAAGATGGCTGTAATAATTCAAAAAATGGTTAAATCCCAAGTTTCAGGTGTATTATTTACTGCTAATGTATTAAATAACAAAATGGATGAAATGTTAATAAATTCTACTTGGGGTCTTGGCGAGACAATAACCAGTAATTTGATAATACCAGATCTGATCATTTTGAATAAACAAAAGTTCGAAATTATTAGAACTGTTATTGGAGATAAAGAAAAATCATCAGTTTCTAATCCTAAAGGCTCTTCTACAATTTTAATTCCAACAGAACAAAATTTAAAAGAAAGTTATTCTTTAAATGAATCGCAACTCTTTAAACTCTATAAACTTGGATTAAAACTTGAAAAATGTCTCAATTATCCTCAAGATATTGAGTGGGCAATAGAAGACAACAAAATTTATACTTTACAAAGTAGACCAATCACAACATTAAGAAAAGGAGGAATTTTAAGAGTCTAAAAAAAGATAAAAATTATTTATTTTAAGAATGTTCTTTTCCCCAAATAAATAAAAAGTTCTGACAGTTCAAAAAGCGTT
>JABXKB010000169.1 GCA_013375485.1 Promethearchaeota archaeon
TTGTTTAAGTGTCTCATCCTTCTTTTCTAATTCAAGTTTTAATCCATCAATCTCATGTTTAAGATCTTCTATTTCTCCTTTGAATTTGTCAGAAACCTTATCAACAATTTGGTCAATATCAACACTAGCAGTATCTAAATCTTCGCGTAGTTTGGTAGTCAGCGATTCTTGATATTCATATTTTAGTTGATTTTCCGGTAATTCTTCGGTTATATTAATTATTTTTTTAATGTATTCTGGTAACTCTGATTCTATAAACCACAGTTCTAAAGTATCCCATTTTTCTAATTTAATTAAGGTTTCTTCAAATAGACTAACATTGTCACCTACTTTAGGAGAATTGACAGCTCTTAATGATTGAATCTTATTCAATAATTTTTCTCGAGCCTCAATTTCATCATCTGGTGTCGGCTCTTGTTGTGTCAAGAACAGATAAATATCCTTAATCTCTTGAATAATAGATTCGAACTTTTCTTCTTCGCTCATGGAAGATAACTTGAGATTTTAATTAGATTATCTCATATACTTTGTTTTTAAGTATTTAAAAACATTACACTAATATATTTTTTTCCGTGATTAAAAAACATCGATTTGTTAAAATTTAATCTAAATTCTAACTTTAAATGGAAGAAATAGGAATAATTTAATCTAAAGTAAATAACTCTTTTTCTTTAAACTTTCCATCCTTAATAATTTGAATATCATCAAACCAAAGTGAACATTCTTTCATAATACCGTCTACATGTCCAATTGATCTCCAGTTTGCTCCTGTATGTTCTGGAAATGGGCTTCCAAAGGCAACATGAACACCTGGAAATTTCTCATCTTGAAGGAGATTACCAACAAAATTCTTTAAAGTAATGTTTGTGCCACAGGCAAATTCCCCTACTCGATTTGCATTTTCATCTTGTAATAAATACTGTTTCAGTTCTTTCAACAACTGTTTGTTTTCACATTCAATTTTTTCGACAACTGCTCTCGAATTTTTAATAGGAATCGATATTGGAGTTTCTTCTAAATTACCATATTTCGCACAAAAGAAATCACCTAATGTACCATTCACAACCATGGTTCCCTCTATATTTTCTGGACAAGTGAAAGCTTCACCAGCGGGTAAATTACCCCACATTCCTTTATACCATAACAATCCAGTATCAGGAACCCACTTTAGCTCTTTTGAGAAATTAACCCTTAAATCCGTACCTTTAGGGGTTGTAACTCTGGCTGTTTTAGATTTTGTAGCAATCCCCGTAATTAAAAATGTGAGTGAGGCAATTTTATAATAATCTGCTTGCATTCCGGATTTTATTATTGCATCATCTATATTAGGCATATGAATTTCTCTCCCAGATTTTATAGCTAACAGAACGAGAGGACCCCGGAATTTTTGTAATTCTCCAGGTTTTGAGTTTACAGCAAGGTAAGTAACATCTGTGGTTTTAACATCTTTCTTTATCTCTTTTGGGAGAAAAGTTATCGGTCTTTCTCCATAATCTTCAAGTACGTGAAAATTGACTTTATTTGTTATTTCATCCGCAACTTTCTTAACTATTTCGCCAATTTTTACAGTCTCTTTATCTGTTACGATAGTTGCTGTCTCTTTTGGCATCAAACGAGAACATACTTCAACAATATTATTTCCTGCTTTTGAAAAAAGTTTATCCATTTTTGTCATTTAGATTTGTAACTAATTCGATATAATATAAAATACTAATGAAAAATAAAATTTAAACAATCCAATAAATTTTATCAAAAAAGTAATGAAATTTCCATTTGTTTGTTCGTTCTTTGCGTATTAACTTGTGTGGATTTTATTTTGGGAATATCATCCCGCATTAATTTAAATTTAAAAATTTTTTTGTGTTGTGTATTCATTTTTTTAATACACACTACTAAAAATCACCATAAAATAAGGCTAAATAGCTTCTTCTAACAATATTTATCATTTTTATGATTTGCAATACACACTTCGATCCACAACATTTAAATATAATAATACACACTTTATGATCAGAGAATAAAAAAATATACACACTCAAAAAAAAAATAAAAAATAAAAAAAAAATGGTGGAAAAAAAGATGGAAAATAGTTATGAATACTACAAGGATTTTAAAACCAAGATTGATGCCGCAAGTGCGCGTATCTGTAAAATCTATTATTAATTAATCCTTTTTTTTTTTTTTAAAAAAAATCACGCTAATGAAAAGAAATAATCAATCAAAAAAATTAATCAGAATTAAAAATTAAAAAAAAAAGTGGAGGAAAAAAAAAATGAAAAGAACAGAAAGGATAAATATTTCAGTTGATCCTGAGATGAGTGATGAGTGGCGTGATTGGGCGGATGGATTAGGTGCTTCGGTTTCGGAGTTGGTTCGAAAATCAATGAAATTTGTTAAAAACAACATTGGTGATTTAGCAAAATTAGAACGATTGGGACACAAATTGGAGATAATGGGAGAAGATATAGAACAAGCGTTAAAAGACTCAGGTATAGAGGAAATAGGTGAAAAAATTGAAGAGCAATTTGGAAAAAAGAAAGGTAAACCAAAAAATAAGATAACAATTATTCTCAACCCTGATAAAAAAGAAAGGATAAAAAAGAGAGTGAGTGGATTAATCAAACTACATAATAATTTACCAATTGAAAAATTAGCCCAAGCATTAGATAAATCGAATGAAGAAGCAGAGAACTTAGTTTATGAATTGGTAGCGATTGGAATTAAGGGCACACTTGATGGAGGTGTGTTCAAATTCACGGATACTTCAGAAGAAGTCATTTTAAAGTTGAATGAGTTAATTGACAAAATGTAAAAAGGGAGTACTATATCCAAATGATTAAATCTTAAGTAATAAACTTGATAATTATAAAGACTCCAATGGCTATTAAAATAACAGAAACTATTATAATTATTATCATTCCAGTAAGCGCTAATTCTACAATCCATACTTCCCACTCCATTATTACCAGGAAAACAAGTAAAAGACCGACTGCTATCATAAATAACCCAACCAGAATCAAAATTACACTTAATTTCATACTTTTTTTCATGATTTTTCACTTCCTCTATAATTACTAGAATAAAAGAATAATAATTAGTAAAAGGATATTTTATTTTTAAATTAGCTACTTTCTTCATGTTTCAATAAATAGATTTTCTATTGAAATTCCGAGAAGATTATGGCTGTTTTTAGCCCTAAATATGGAATCTTATGCTCTTAAAGAGGAAAACAAAACATAAAAAGGACACTAAAATTTAAAAATATCGAAAGTCTAATTATATAGTATGGTTGAATCCAATAATGAAAATAAAGTTTTAGAACTGAAAGATGGTCGCAAGCTTGGGTATGCTGAATGTGGAGATTTAAACGGCAAACCAATCTTTCATTTCCATGGACATCCTGGATCTCATCTTGAGATTAGATTTTTTGGTGAAAAACCAAAGGAATATGGAGTTCATATAATATCCGTTGATCGTCCTGGATTTGGTCTTTCTGATTTCCAGTCTGAACGAACACTTTTAGATTGGCCAGATGATGTTACTGAACTCGCTGATCACTTAGGACTAGATAAATTTGCTGTTATGGGGATATCAGGTGGAGGACCTTATGCAGCTGTTTGTGCTTATAAAATCCCTGAAAGGTTAACCTGTTGCGGTATAGGCGCCGGGATAGGTCCAATTAATTTTTCTAAGAAAGGAATGATGCGATCGAATCGCATTGGCTTTTTTATCGCGCGAAGATTCCCTTTCCTTTTAAAAACGTTGATAAAAGCACAAATGAAAGCATTTGGAGACCCTGAAAAAGTCCAAAAATCTATGGAAAATATGGCTAAAAAACTTCCCGAACCAGATAGAAAATTGTTGCAGGATCCTCAATATTCAAATATATTTATAGAAGAAGTCAAAGAAGCTTTCCGTTCTGGACCAGATGGTGCAGTACTTGAAAATAAGATATATGCAAAACCATGGGGTTTTGATTTAAAAGATATCTCTTCAGATCTTCAAATATATATATGGCATGGTGAATTGGATGTAAACGTTCCGATTTCAATAGGACGTAAAATGTGTGAGTTAATTCCAAATTGTAAGGGAAAATTCTTTCCAAATGACGGGCATCTTTCCATGATAAATAACATTGATGAAATTCTTGAAACTTTAAAATCTTGAATTTCTTTCATATAAACCATAAATTTCTTTTATATATCCCTCTTCATGAAACATGGTATTGTATTGAATGTCAAGAAAAAGATCTTATCTGGTATCACCCTAATGGGAAGTGAAGAAGATAGAAGACAGCATGATTACATTAATTATTACTATGAACAGAAAGAAAAATTTATAAAAAGATTCCTTAATAAAGAAGAATCAATTTCAAAAGAACAGATTAGCCAACCTTCTAATAGGAGCAAATTACTGCCAATTTAACTCATTATTTCTTATTTTTACTTTTACATTGAATAAAATTATTTGATACTTTTGTCATATTAAGAAAAAAAAAAATTAGATTTATAGTATTTAAACTGTTAAATTTATTTATTATTTTGGTCTGTTAAAGCAAATTAATTTTTATTACATTACAAATTAACCTAGACCAATCATGCTTAGGGCATCTTTGGCTTCTAATACTGGATATAGAGTGTATTTATAGCCCGCTATGTCCATATATCCCGAGTATCTTTTAGTAATTGCTTTTAAACCTTCAAAATATTTACTTTCATCCTCAATCTTATAAATTGAGAAAAATATGTAATCGCCCGCTGCTGTGTTAAAAACATGCTCAGTTTTTACAAAATCAGGCAATTTTTCAAGTTTTAAAAACGTTTTTCCAACTTCCCTTCCAACATGAGATGGGAAGCTTCCCATACATACAACATAAGCCACGGTGTATCCCTCCTTTTATTATTTAATGCATAATATTGTGAGTTAGAAAATTCTAATTAGATTTCGTTACATAATTTAAGACAATTTGCTATTTATACTTGCTTATGGTTAAGGTGGAAAAAAAATCAATGCCAGAGTATAACCTATTCTTTCTAATTGGCATTCTATCCCTTGTAGCAATTATTATCTGTAAAAAAAAATAAAGAAATGCTAAAATCTATTCAAAATTTTAATTCAGTTCATAGTTTTTGTTTACTTTTTTCATATGAATTTTCATTGAAATCAAAATCTGAATTTACCTTTCTAAATTAGGAATCCAAAATTATTGTATAAATTGAAAAAGAAAAAATAATATACTCAAGAACATACTCCCTCCTTTCTTACCATCTCAAACCGTTCAAACCTTACCCCTCCGAACACTCTAAAAATCCGAATGCCCTAAGCCTGAACCTTGTAATTCCCCTTTCAACTACTTTTTTAGGAGGGGGCACCACGGGGGAGGGAGATACTAACCATAGGAAAGAAAGGGGAAAAAGATATATTTCTATTGCAACTATTATACTTTAAGACAATAATAAATGTGACCTTACGAAAATTATTCTTTGAATGAGAGAAATTAACATTTTTAGGAATTGGATAATTTAAAATACTAATCCATAAAATTATAAATTGATATTTGAAATGCATATTAGAAAAATTACAAAAGAGATACTATTATGAAAAAAAATAAAGGTAAAAAACAAAATGATAATGATGAATGGAATGAGATGAGTAGAAAGCACGAGGAAGACAAAACAAAAGAAGAGGACAGGGAATGGAATAAAAAAAATGATGAAGATCAGGAAATGGGCGAAAATGAAGACAAATTCCACGAATCAGATTATGACACATAATTTTAGTTAAAAATGAAAAAAAGAATTGTATTATTTTGCTTTATCTCTGTGTGGGAATGGTCTCTCTATAATTACCCTTCTCTTTTGCCTATATTTAACATAAATTAGTCCTCCTACAACTGATACTATACTTATTCCCACAATTAGACCAATAATTATCGGTATATCACTAACTTTATAGTGGTAGATTATTTTAGGAGGATCACAACCAAATGTAGTATAACACTGTCTTGAGTTGATTGTCACCCTATTTAAATCGTCTGTAGCAAGAGATATAGACCAATATCCTGATTCATCTTCAACACCGTCAGTTACATCAATTACCAAGAATGCTTCTTGAGGTAGAAGTAAAATAGATGTGAATAAAGCCCTATATGAGGGAGCATTACTCCAGGTAATAGTATTCTCATCCCAATAAGAAACGGTTTCATCAATCTTTTTGCTTGCTGAACCATTTGACATTTCTCGGAGCAGGCGTATCTAGCAAGCCGAGGTCTTGTGTATTTGTTATACTCTTTCCCACAAACTATACACTGTCTTATTTTTATTTTAGCCTCTTTCTCTACCACTATTAAAAACCTCATTTATAATAAATAATGTTTATTTCATAGGTCGTTTTAGATGAATATATTTCATTCAATTAGTAATATGGGGGATAGACATTTATAAGACTATTTCTACCTAATACCAATAATAAAAGTAAAATTACCTCCAAAACTGATCGTTTTAGGATAAATCATTTATACTTTTTCAGACGCTGAATTTACCTTTTTATAAAAAAAGAAAATAATAAAGAAAAAATCTTTGCTCTAGAACATACTCCACCCCTTCTTATCTCAAATCATCCTTCATTAATCCTTACTGCTCCTTTCCACATCCCCTACACTCTAAGCCTGAACCTTATGATTCCTCTTTCAACACACACACTCGTGCTGTTGAGAGTGGCAGGCTGAATAGGTCACCCGGAAGCACCCAGAACTTGTGACTCTTTCCTTTCTTGTAATTTCAAAAAAATAAAGTTTATATTGTTTAAAGGCCAATAGGATTTGATGGAATTGGTTTCTCTTTAATTTTTAATGGGTAGTAAATTTTATTAGTAATCCTAATTTAATAACAAGTTAAAAAAATTAGAGGTATATAACGATGATGGTAATCAAAATGTTAATAGGTAAGACTAAATTTAACGCTTGGAAAAAAAAAAACATTGTTGAACATTATGTCGATATCGGAGATATCAAAATGTACTATGCCATGTTTGGTTCTGGAGAGCCCGTTTTTTTATTACACGGTGGTATGGTGGATTACACAAGTTGGTTTTTCCAAATCAAAGAATTAGCAAAGTATTTTCGGATCATCGCTCCAGATACTCGAGCACATGGAAGGACAACAGATTCAGACAAACCCCTAAGTTATGAGTTGTTTGCTTCAGATATTGTTCAATTAATGAAAAAATTAGATATAAAGAAAGCTAGTTTCGTTGGTTGGAGTGATGGGGGTTGTACTTCCTTGGTTCTATGTCTAAAGTATCCTGAATTAGTAAATAAGTTAGTACTATGTGGTACTCCATATAATATATCCAATTATTTTCCAGAAATCTTTGAAAGTTTTAGTAATGTAGATCCTAATGATTTACCTAAAGGTTATAAATTTATTAAGAAAGCGTATGAAAAAGTTGCGTCTGATCCCGATAATTGGCCAAAGTTAATCGAGAAAGGAATGGATATGGCCATGCGAGAACCAAACTTCACATTAGACCAATTGAGAAATATTAAAAGCCCGACACTTATTATCGATGGAGAAAAAGAACACCTTTATCCATTAGAAGTTATCCAAGAAATGACTGAAGCAATACCTAATGCACGACTCGAAGTTATTCCCGGTGGAACACATTTAGTTCTCATAGAGAAACCTAAACCAATTAACCAACTCATTGTAAACTTTTTAAAGAATGATTAAAATGTCCAAACATTCTTTATCTTAGAACTATGATCTTGTTTTTAAAATTCCTTTACCATTTTTATAATGAATTACAACTTTTTCTTATAAGTCTCTCGAACTTAAAAATATGATAAATAACAATAGAAAGAAAAACTTCTAGGAATCCCCTCACCCTTTCCGTCTCACACCATACCACTTACCATCTCTCTTACTCAATCCTTGGCACTCTAAGACAAAATTTTTCAAAAGATTTTTCAAAGGAATTTTCATCGAAATCAGACTCTGAATTTACCTTTCCAGTAAAAAGAAATTTTAAGATAATAAGGAATCTAAAGTCTTATATTTTCATAATTTGAACTTACCTTGTTACATCATAGACATTTAAGTAAGATTTAAATAAATATCTAATATTGGTTATTACATTGGTTTATTTTGAATAGAGTAGGGATAAATTTTGACTCGATAGGTATGGGGAACGTTTTCAGTAAATGATCATTTATTACCTAATGCTTTTGTTACTGAAGTAATGCTCTACGATCGGTTAGTGATTCCTATTCCCCCTGATGGTGATAACGAAGAGCAAACACGCTGGGTACAGAGAGGCTGGGATCCATCAAAACAAAAAAAATTATTGGATATTTTAGGAGACCGTGCTTATGAGGTTCCTTGGACTACTGAGCGCCAAGAAAAATGGCGGACTCGTTTTGAAGCGGGTACTGATTTTCAGAAAGAATCAGGAGATTATGCTTTTGAACAAACTAGAAATGTATTAACTGAGGGTTTACCTAGATATATTACTGGAATTCAGGCAGTAACAAACTATAACTCTATAACCGATGTTATGAAGGATTTAAAATTATCAGAACAATCAGACTCTCCTTTATCATACGGAACAGTTATTGCTATTTTGGGACATGAATTTTTGGTCCCATATTATCCAAAGATGTCTCATGAGGATTTATTAAAATTCGCAATCGAACTATCATCTGAGCCAATTTATAAACATAAACGCACAAGCTTCTGGCGATGTCAACGTGAATTCTTCAATGATAAAGGTATTACAGACCTTACTGCAATAGAATATGCTGTTAATGAAATACAAACTCATCTTGAAGAGGAAAAAGAATATTTAAAAAAAAAGAAAATTAAGACTGGACTTAAATATGTATTTTTAATAGGTGCTATAACACTAGGACTTTTTGGGGGTCCTTTGACTCCTGTAGGAATTGGTAGTGCTTTCATCTCAGTTGGCCAATTTGCTACTGAGAGATTATTAAATGAACCTGAACCAATCTCCTTACTTCATGATATAAGAAGATATTTTGGCTGGGAAGCACTAGTTTATAAAGTTAAGAAGAAGATCTCTAAGTTTAAGCCAAGGAAGTGAGGCGTTGTTTGTGCTTAAAGGAAACAAAGAATAAGGAATTTTAAAGATTTTTCATTGTAATCAGAATCTGAATTTATCATTTCATCTGATTTTTTATTTAAATAAAATAATCATATTATATATTTAGAAAAAAGAAAAAAAACAGAATAATTTGAATTGACCTTTCCATACCTCTTGAAAATTCCAGAACCTTTGTTAAATTGATATATAAAAAAAATATTTTTTTTAGGTTTCTTTGAGTTGATGAAAATACGCCCCCCACCTACTCCTTAACCACCTATACTCTTATTTTACCAATTTATTGTTTAATTCAATCCAATTCGTGAGTTAATTTGAATTAAAAGATAAAAAATTGTTAATTTACTTTGCAAGATTGATGAGCTTTTTGCTAATTCAAGATAAATTTTAAATATATTTTTTCAAAAAGAGATTTTTCTTGTTCTCTCCATTTTTCAAATGAATTGACGCTATTAGGATATTTTTTGTAGAGATTAATGACTTTATTCATATATTTTGTTAGGGACTTTAATTCGAGTAATAATCTTGGTCGAGTGATTCCTTTTATGACTTTCTTAATAATTGCTTTAAAATTTAAATCTAATTCTCCATGAAACCAAAGTTTACTAATATCAGTGTCAGTTAAAATATTCTTTTTAATGATAAAATTTAGATCTTTTGAAGGTTTATATTGAAAGAAGAGTCTTATGATGTCTGAAACAGCATGTTTTGCACCAAAGTCTGACATAATGATGGAATTGTAGTCCCATAAGGTATTTAGGGAGTAATCATTTGCATAAATGGCCTTTTTAGCTACTTGAGCAGCATAGTATCCTGCTCTCATTCCAACATCAATACCCCCGCCATTGACAGGATCTACATGACATGCAGCATCTCCAACAAACATGATACCATTATCAGCACAGGAGAGCAATGGTCTTCTTAACGGTACAACGCATCCTGCTGAAGAGATTATATCGAAGTTAGTTTGGGTAATAAAGTAATCAAAAACATACTTTTGAAAGTATTCTTTAATTGATCC
>JABXKB010000170.1 GCA_013375485.1 Promethearchaeota archaeon
CAACATTTTGAAACTCCTGTAGCATCTTTGAATGATTTTCTTGCGATTTTTCAGACCATTTATTCAATTGTTCATAAATTTTATTGAGATTAATTTTAACGATTTCGATTTTTCTTTCAATCTTGAAAATTTCATTATTATTTTTTTTTGAGAAATACTCCTGTTTCATTGCCGCTAATTCTCTTATTTTGTCAATAATTGTATTTTCTTCGGAAATATCAAGCTTTTCTGTTTCTATTCTTCGCTCTAAATTCTCTATTTTGCGTTCGATTTGTTTCATCGAAAAAATCTGATTATTTTTATTCTGATCCTTTCCTGATCTTTGCAGATTTTTTTGATCTTCTATTAAATTATCTAATAGTGTTTTATATTCAATTTTTTTTTCTTTTAATTGTTTAACCTTATTATTCCAGTAATCTCTTTTCTTTTTGTATTGATCCTTAGCGAATTTTAGAGAATTTGCAATTTCAATTTCTATTTCTTGAAGATCATTGATGTAATCTTTTGTTTTCTTATTTAATTCGTCTCTTTTCTGCCGAAAATCTTCAATTTTCAACTGAAGGTCTCTAAAAGAAGTTTGCGATGATCGAACGTTATGGGGTCTTTCTCTACTCATAAATTAATTCATTAAAGAGTATTGATAAAAAAGTTTTTTTATAAGTTTAACTATAATTGAGAGTTGTAGATTTTTTATATATTTTGCTAAATAAATTAATAATAAAAGAAAGCTTTCTTTTAAAGAATTAAAGAGTTGGACACTTTAGAAATAAAAAAAGATAATCTATTAAATGAGCTCTGATATAATTAAAGACGATGACTTAATCTTTTTGATTCTTGATGAAAAAAGAAGATGGTTAGTTCAAGTGAAATCTGGTGCTAACTTTCACACACATAAAGGGATTATAGAGTTTGATGATATAATTGGAAAAAATTTTGGTTCGGTTGTGTTTTCAAGACCTCTTAATACTCAAGGGTATAAATTCTATGTATTAAAACCATTACCATCGGATTATATTCTTCATATGACTAGGAAAACTCAAATTATATATCCTGAAGATGCAGGATTAATCTTACTCTATACGGGGATTGGACCAGGAAGCATTGTTATTGAAGCAGGATGTGGTTCTGGGGCTCTAACATGCATCCTAGGAAATTTCGTACGCCCAAATGGACACATCTATTCATTTGATATAAGTGAAAAATCACTTAAAAGAGCCAAATTAAACGTAAGTAAAGCTAACTTAGATGACATTATATCAATTCAATCTGGAGATATAATAACTGATGATTTTCAATTAGATAATGTAGATGCCGTTGTCTTAGACATGGCTACTCCTTGGAATGCTATTGAAAAAATATTAAATTATTTGAAATTTAGTGGTACCCTTGTATCTTTTTCCCCTACTATCGAGCAAGTTAAAAAAACTGTTTCAAAAATGAAAGACAACAAATTGGTTGAGATTAATACATATGAATTAATAAAAAGAAAAATTCAAGTAAAGGAAAATGCTACTCGTCCAGAAGTGAGAATGATAGGTCATACTGGTTATTTAACTTTTGGGAGAAAAATTAAAAATGTAAAGAACCCCTATCGAGAAAGAAAACCTAAAGAGAATGAATTTATTGATTTAAATGATTTGCCATTGAGAGGATAAAAGTATTATGGAAATTGATTATGAAGATTTTTTAAAGTTAGATATACGCGTTGGCTTGGTAAAAAGTTGCCATAAAATACCTAAATCAAAAAATCTTTATAAATTAATGGTGGATTGTGGAGAGAATGATCTAAGACAAATTATTACTGGAATTGCTCACTTCTATTCTCAAGAAGAGTTAATTAATAAGAAGATTATAGTTTTAACAAATTTAAAACCCCGAAAGTTTATGGGAATTGAAAGTCAAGGTATGCTTCTTGCAGCCGATCTTAATAATGAACCCTTCTTGTTAAAAATTGATGAGAGAAAACCAATTCCACCCGGATCTAAAATAAAATAATTAAAAGCCCTTCATTTGAGTTCCAGTTCTAAATTCTTTCTTTTTCTTAAATCGTTCAGTTCTAAAAAAATGTTTCTTCTTTTCTGGTAAAATATCTAAATACTTCCTTAAAATATCTTCAATGTACTCTTTTGTTAGTTTACTTTTTGTGATTTTATTTGGATTAGATAGATATTCTAATATTTCTTTATCTTTGGATTCATATGATAAACCTAAATTTTTTAATGGAATATGCACAGAATGTAGAAACCATCCAGAAGCCTTTTGATCATGAGCTATTACTTTTAAGATATTATCCTCTTCTTTTTTTATTTTGAAATCAAGAAGTTTTTTACCAGGACGAATAATAATGGTGGCATATTCTGGGATTTTATTTTTAGTGGTATGTATCTTACTCAAAAATTCGTCTAATCTTTTACTCATAATTAATTCAAATAGTTCACTTAGTTGAAATCTAGATAGTTAAATTAAAATTCATAAATAAATTTATTATTTAATAGAATTAGCCTAAATTCTTTACAATTTAAAGGATGGCAAAATGAGCTCTTTAGAATCTCCACTACAAGAAAAATTAGTATTGAAAAAAAAGGTTTGCATTTTAGGAGGGATGGAACACTATAAAGATGAGTTTCAAAAAGAATTGAGTTCAAATGCCTTACCTATAGAAAATAAACGAAACATTGGCGTAAATATAAGTAAAATTGATTTTTCATTTAAAAAAAATGAAAAATTTGAATTTCTTTTGTGGAATATCGATTGTAGGCAACAGAGAGCTTATTTACGCACAATTTTTTATAATGGCGCTGAAGCGATAATAATATTTATATCTGAAACAAAATTGGATCAAATTTTACATTACATTGATGAAATCCAAGCACGAATACCCTCAATTACTCTGGTTTT
Organism: Promethearchaeota archaeon; assembly: GCA_013375485.1. Lineage (GTDB taxonomy): Archaea > Asgardarchaeota > Lokiarchaeia > Sigyniarchaeales > SOKP01 > Loki-b32. The sequence goes on from JABXKB010000170.1 coordinate 2,899, forward strand.
TTGCATAATTCTTGAGCAATTTACTAAAGATGAAATTATTCATAGATATTTTATAAATGAAGATTTTAAATCAAAAATTAAATCTTATAATATTCAAATTAATGAAATATCCAAACCGTCAGATATTTTAAGTCAAATATGTACAACATTTTTAAAAAGAGATAAATATAAAGAATTAGATAATGCTTATATCATTGATTTCATTCCTTTAAATTTTCTATTTATCCATTCTGATGTTTCTGATGAATGTAACGATTATTATGAACCTGAAACTCGTAATAATAAGATCATCCAACATATAAATACAGAAAAATTAGTAAATTACATTCTAAATTTAAGATTGGACGTTCAATTTGAATCAGATAATTGGCTTAAAATCGAAAATGAAGAATTTGGAACATTTTCAATTTATCTAAAAAATGGTAATGCATATTATTTTCCAAAGATATGTGAAAAATGTAAGGAGAAAAATTGTTTAAGATTGAAAAAAGCACCATTTTTCATTTGCATTGAAGCGGGAGAATCTACTGGATGGACAAATATCAGTGGGTTTGATCAGAGTGAACTTCTAATTTTGACTAAAATCCTTGCTCTTAAAGAAGGAAATGAAAATAATTTACCTAGATCAGTACTTAAACAAATTAATAATATTAATACATGTGAAAAAATTAAAAAATGAAAAATGACAGCTACATTAAAAATTATTATTAAAAGTTATTATTGGGTATAAATACCATTATTCTTGAAATGGAAGTTAAATAGAGATTAAAACGTAGTATAGGTGTGTTATTTTCTAGTTTCATTTAATTCTTAATTCCTTTTTAAAAATATCAAGCATAGTTACATAGAATTAATATAATAAAGCCAAATTATAAGCATCATGGCAGTCGTATTACAAAAATTTGGGATAAAAACAAAAGCTTATTGCGATGTAATTAATATCACTCAAGAAGTACAAAGTGCTATTAATAAAAGCGGAATTAAAGATGGGTTAGTAAATGTTCATGTTGCCGGTTCTACAGGGGCAATCTCGACCACTGAATATGAACCGGGGCTTGTTAAGCATGATATTAAAGATCTTCTAGAAAAACTGATACCGTATGATAAAGATTATGCACACCATAAGACATGGCATGACTATAATGGAGCCGGACATTTAAGGAGCTTTCTCATAAAAACTAGCCAAACATTTCCCATTCAAAAAGGAAGTTTACTTTTAGGGAGCTGGCAAAATATCATTTTCATTGAAAATGATGAAAAAGGGAGGTCGCGAACTATATATTGTACTGTTATAGGGGAATGAAAGAAGAATTAAATTATTTTTTTTAACTTATTAAGATCTTCAGTGCCAAATAATCTCCTCAATAAAGATCCAATACTTTTTGGAGTTTTACTTAATTTAGTGGCCATTTCATCCTTAGTTAAACCTTTAGACATAAAATTGCGGAATAGAGGCTTCCAATAGAAATAATCTCTTGCTTTATTATATTTTACACCTAAAAGAGGTTTAAATTTTCCTTTTATTGTACGATAGGTACAATCAAACTCTTGAGCAATCTCTTCTAACTTAAAACCTTTTTGTAATGCTTTTATTAGCTCTTCCTTTGAAACTTTACATCTTATTTTTGCACTGGATATTTTTTCGGCTCTCCGACATTCTAGAAATGTGATATCTACATGAAAGAAATATTAGATATTAAAACATTACAGAAAACGAGATCAAGAGCTATATATTGTATGATGGTAAATGATTAAACGATTTTAGCACATTAAAAAAAATAAATAAAATTTTATTTTGGATTAGAATTTTTTATCAAATTGTCTAATTCTGTTATTATTATCTGATATTTATCCCGTAGACGTATTTTCTGAAATTTTTCTGTAAGGTTCATAACAGATTTATCAAATTTTTTTACTTGTTCAGTAAATACTGGGATTTTTTTGAACGTTTCACGACTTTCTTCTTTTATACTAATTTGGTACTCTAAATTTTCTAAAAATTTATTTTCTACTTCGGTCAAATACATCATCCTCTTTTATGAATTAAATCATTGAGTTAAATCAGATTATCCACTTTAAAAAAGATAAATGTCATATAAATGTCATCGAAATTACTCTAAAATCACTATTCTTTTTATAGGTTTTCCCAAGAATTTGAAATTATAAACATAGGAATAATATTTAGATAAGATCTCGATATTATAACGATCAATATACCTATTAATGTCAATGGAAAAAATAAAAATCCGTCTTTTGTATTCCCAGAAATTTAAATTTATATGAATCTATTATTTTATTAAACTCAAAAAATACCTTAAATAAGTGTGAGTTAAATTCAATGGAAACCTTATTAAAAATTATTGTAAGTGGATTGGATAACGCCGGAAAGACGTCAATCTTAACAGCATTAGACAAAAAGTATGATTTTGAAAGAGACATTGTCCAACTTAAACCTACTATTAGAGTAGAATATCATAAAATGAATTTTCTGAAAAACAATACTATCTTCTGGGATATGGGGGGACAAGAAACTTATCGTGAGATTTACGTTAATTATCAGGATGTTTACTTTGATGCTACTGATTTACTTATCTATGTAATCGATGTTCAAGATCCAGATCGTTTTGATGACTCACTTGAATATTTAAATGCGATTTTAACCTTTTTCTCTGAAAGTGAAATGGGTGTCCCAATAATAATTACTTTTCACAAATTCGATCCCGAGTTAAAAACTGATGAAGAGATCCTTTCAAATATTGAAAAATTGAGAGAAAAGATTTTGAATGAATATCCTGATTTCAACATTTTATTTCAGCAATCTTCTATTTATGATATAATTTCAATTGTCCAATTAGTTTCATATGGACTTTCTGTTTTTGATAAGAAATTTTTTGAACTTTCAGAATTGCTAGAATATTATTTAAAAATTTTTAACAATCAAGCTCTTATTGTACTTGATCGTAATGGGATAATTGTTTCTGAATACTATAGTGATATTGAACCCGATGTCTACGTTGAGTTATTAGAATCTATTAAAGAGCATCTGTTTTTACTTAAACGGATGGAAGAGGAAAAATATGAGGGAAACTTTGATTTTACTTCAACTGAAGGGAAATTGTTTTCATATTTACTAAAAACGAAAATAAATAATGATATATTTTTCGTGTCAGCTGTACTTAAAGAAGAACAAAAAGTAAAATTCTTTGAAAGATTCCCTAATTTTCTTGATGATCTGACGAAGATTATTAAACAGTTAATTTAAACTGAATTTATGAGAAAAAAATAATTTTATTCTATTTTTAGAAGAGTTCGAGCTTTATCTATAAGCTTCTCTTTTTTTTCTTTATGGGCTTTTATGAATCTTAGTACTTTTTCTACGCATTCACGTTTATGGTCTCCACACATCAATTCTCCTTTAACACACATTTCAAAATCCTTTGCTAGCTTCTCATCATCTTCTTCAAAGTGATACATAAGCATTTTATAAATCATACACTTCTGAGGCTCACCACCTAATTCTTTCTGTTCTTTTAAATTTTTTCTACCGCCTGTGAGTGCTCCTTTAACCTTCCTTTCAATTGAATCTAATGATTCATTAAACGTAAAGTAGCTATTTGGATTCCTCTTTGCCATTTTTTCGGAACCATCAATTCCCGCTAATAAATAATGATAAGTAGCACCTGGTAAGAAAAAATTTTTATAATTTCTGCGAGTTAAATCTCGTGTAAGACGTAAATGAGGATCTTGATCAATTCCTACTGGTACAAGAGTTGGTTGTGGGCCTTCTATTACTTGGGGCAAAATTATATCACCAACTTGAATTAATGATGAGATGTAAAGTCCAAATGTTCGCTCACCATAAATAGCGTTTAACATATTCTGGGTTACTAATCTACTAATCTTAAAGCAAATATCTTTTACATGAGGTTCTTTTGATTGTCTCCAAATATACGCTTTTTCTGGAGAAGGATCTAAACCGAGAGCTAATATATCCGCAAGATTATCTACAGCAGTCTCTTCTGCTTCCTCCCATGGAATTCCATTATCTTCCCAACTTTCAATATCTGCAATCCCATAATAGGCTTTTCCTCCCATTTTCTGAAATTCCACGATCTCTAAGGCTGTAGTTGATGTTCCTAAGTGAAATGGTCCAGAAGGCTTAATTCCACTCATCACAGCCCATGGTTGACCTTTTTCTATAGCTTTGAATATAAGACCTAAATCTCTATGTCCAAAAATAATTTTCCTCCGAATAAAACGATTTTTTTCCATTTTAACCCGTAGAGAATCTGTTACTTCCTCGATTCCAAACTCCCGGATTAGCCTAGTATAATCTTCATCGATAATTGAAGTTGAACCCCATGGATCTATTTTAAAATCGTCAACCATGTTTTATCTCACTCTTTTAGTGTTAGTTGATACTAAGAATTGTAGCTATGTAATAAATTTTGATTTCAATACAAAATAATAAGTAAGAATAATTTAATTCAAAAAGAAATTTAGTGGAGTATTTTAAAAAATTTTCAACGAAAACTAGATTTTGATTTAAATTTTTATAAAATTTTATATATTTCTCAAAATAAAATATATTGATCGTGCTTATACTTCATAATTATATTACGGTTGAATCTTAATGAAAAAACAGAAAGTCCTAGATGAAATCGATCGAAATATCCTTAGAATACTACAGGACGACGCAAGAACGTCTTATAGAGAAATACAAGATAAATTAGGAATCTCAATTGGGACAATACATAATAGGATTTCAAAACTAAAGAAGAATGGGGTCATAGAGGGATATACATTAAGACTCGACAATGAGAAATTAGGTTATAAATTGACATTCCTCATAAGAATCAACTGCGACGGAAAATTTACCGAAAAGATCTTAGAAGATCTCAAAGAAATTCCTGAAGTTTGCAGTATTTTTCACACGACGGGAGAACAGTCTGCCGCTTTAATTTGTCGCTTCAAAGAGAGTGACGATGTTCATAATTTCATTAGAGAATTAAACCAAAAAGAATATATTACGAGAACAAATTCTAACATGATTTTAAAGGAATATAAAAACAGCTCTTATGTAGAGTTCCATTAACATAATTTTTAGCTCTTATTTTTAGTAATGGTTAGAACAGAATTAACTCTCTACTTATGTTTGTAATGAAATAAAGAAAACTTTTTTAATTTTTGTGATTTAGAGATCATTAAATAACAAATCAATAACAAATTAATAATTATACAGAAGTGTAAAATAAATGAGTAATGTTCCAATAATCATATTGAAGGAAGGTACAGAAGAGGTCCGTGAGAGAGAAGCTCGTAAACAAAATATTACAGCAATGGCTGCGATTGCGGAGACTGTCCGATCGACTCTTGGTCCAAAGGGGATGTCGAAAATGCTGGTTGACTCTATGGGAGATGTGACAATTACAAACGATGGTGCTGAGATTTTGAAGAATTTAGACATCGAAAATATTGCAGCAAACATGATGGTAAATGTGGCTAAATCTATTGATGAAGATATTGGTGATGGAACTACTTCCGCCGTAATTTTTTCTGCTGCATTATTAAATAACGCTTTAGAATTGATTGAACAAGATATTCATCCCAAACCTATTATTCATGGATATAAAATAGCTGCAGATAAAGCTCTTGAAGTTATAAAAGAAATTGCAGAAAAAATTTCACGAGATGACAATGAGATCCTTAAAAACGCTGCTAAAACTGCAATGAATTCTAAAGATATCGCTCCGCTAAAAAATTTCTTTTCAGATTTAGCCCTTAAAGCTGTTAAGCATATTGCTGAGGAGGATGGAAATACTTTTGCAAAAGTAAGTAATGTAAAAATCGTCAAAGCTCCAGGAAAATCCCTTAAAGATACAGAATTAATTAATGGAGTATACACGCAAAAGGAAAAAGTTAATATGATGATGCCTGATATAATAAAAGATGCTAAAATTGCGGTTATTAGAAGAAAGTTAGATGTAAAGAAAACTGAATTTGATGCTCAAGTTCGAATTTCTAGCCCTTCTGAAATCCAGAAATTCCTCGATCAAGAAGAGAAAATACTGTTGGATTACTTGAAAATCTTTAAAGATTTGGGAGTAAACATGATTGTAAACAGCAGTGATATCTCCGATAAATTTGGTGCTTACTTAGCAAAAGAAGGTATTGCAGGGATTAAAAATGTTGGTGAAAGTGATTATAAATCGATATTAAAAGCAGTCGGTGCTAAGCTTGTTGATGATTTAACGTCACTTTCAGAGGATGATTTAGGTTTTGCTGAAACAATACATTTCGAAAAACTAGGTGACGATGAATACACGTTATTTTCTGGATGTAAAAATCCAAAATCTGTTTCTATTTTACTTAAAGGCGGTCTTGATAAGATTCTTAGTACAGCTGAAGTCTCTTTAAACGATGTATTGTCAGTTATTGCTAAAATTATAGATACAAAGACTGTTGTTGCGGGAGGAGGAGCAATATATATAGAACTTGCTAAAAGAATTAGAGCTTATGCGAATGAGATTAGTGGAAAAGAACAACTTGCTGTAAATGCTTTTGCCTTAGCACTTGAAGAAATCCCTAAAACTTTAATAAGGAATGCGGGATTAGAAGAAATCGAAAAATTAACGGAATTAAGGGCGTCACATAAGACTGCGGATGATAAATGGGTTGGAATAGACACCATAACAAACACAATTGGAGACAATTTTAAAAAGGGAATCGTTGAACCTGCTGAATTAATCAATCATATCATAAAATCTGGCAGTGAATTAGCTAATCTTATTTTAAGAGTAGATAGAATTATAAGTGCCAAAGGCAGTAAACCTGCAGGATTATAATAATTAAAAACAATTCTTTTTTATTTCTTTTTTTTATTATCATTTAATGAGTTTTATTCAAGTTTTATATAATTCTCATGTTTAAAACTTCTCTACTTGTAAAGATCGGCTTAGAAATCTGAAAGAATAAAAAAAGTAAAATTAAAAAAGCTCAGAACTTTTCTTATAACACCTCTATAGTCATTATTAATTGATTCTATAATAAAAATTGCTAAGAAAATTAAAATGGAAGTTATCGATAAAAATAACCTAGATAAGTTAACAGCTCTCAATAACAACCATGTTTTAAAAATCGTAAATGAGTTTGTTACATTATGTAAACCCTCTAAGGTCACAGTTAT
>JABXKB010000435.1 GCA_013375485.1 Promethearchaeota archaeon
CCGCAATCCCTGAATTGCGATTCAATATAATAATCTTTTTTATCATGATTGATTTTCCAATAAAAATATTTATTAGATATTTTCCAAACAATATAAAACTTAATATTTGAATCTCTTCTTTTGTAAGCAAACCATTTCTTGGGAGTATCAAAATATAATGAATCTATTTCACGTTTGTCTCCAGTCTTTTCATTAGTATAATAAAATTTATTATTCTCATAAGATAAACAAGGTCTCGTCTTTAATTCAACATAAATGTCTTCACCTTGAAAGTCAAAATGTGCAAATGTTTCGGGGTCGTGTATTAAGTTACACTTGAAGATAGATTCTAAATCCTGATGCGATTCAAGTTCTGAATTCTTACCCATTTCATAATCCCGATCAAATTGTGTCATAACTTAGATTACTATACATTCTTTATATATTTTAATTTTAGAAAATAAAACGCGTAATTTAACTTTATGATAATAATTTAATAAAAATATGGCGATAATCTAACATTTAACTAACTTTAAATAGATTATTTGATGAAAAATGACTTAAAAGAATCACTAATTTTAAAATTATCAATAACTTTAAGCATAAATTCAGTTATTAATCTACTTAAAGTTAGTTAAATGTTAGATTATTGCTATATTTATTAATAATAATGGGTAAAAACTTAGATTATCAGTATTTAAAGTTATTTTCTATATATAGAATATAAAATGTTATACTACGGAAATCAAGGAACGCTATGTTTCTATTACAAAGGATTATTGATCTCATCTTTTTCATTATCAAAGCATGAACCATTTGAAAGATATATGAATCAAGGTGAAGCTATTATCAAAGCATCAAAAGGAATCCCAATCAAAACACAAATCACTGCATACACATATTTCTGTAATATGATTTATAACAGAAAGAAAAATAATCAAGGTATAAGAAAATCAGATCATATTCATTTTTTAAATTGTATAACTGCTTTATTACGTTTAAGAATTATTGAGAATGATGAACTCAACGGTTATATGGTTTTCAAATATAAAAAGAAATCTAAGATTTCATAAAATGGTATCTATGTATTTCAAGACATAATCTTATTCTTTGATTATCATATTTTGCCATTTTTGAATTACAAGCACGACAAACAAAATTTCTTATATGTCCTGATAAATGGTCGTGGTCTAATTGTTTATCAGAACTATTTTTATAAGTTTTATTACAAAGCGTACAATTTTCGTTTTCTAAATACATCTGATATGGATCTTGATATTTAAAATCCCATTTAATTCCCATTTTACTCCACTCATTATACTTAATATTTTTATGATTTTTTACTCTCCTTTCACGTAGAAATACCTTTTGTTTATCTTTGTATTCTTTTGATTCTTTTCTTTTCTTTTCTTTTTCAATTACTCCACGTCTTTTACGATATTCAATATCATAAAGTCTTTTCTTTTCTTTTTTATCCATACTGATTTATTTACTCATTATATCTTTATGTGCCTTTTTGACGCTGTCCCCACGTCTCATTCTACCCATCATTTTCATCCTGTGGGATTTCGCTTCACTTGCTGACATTCCACCCTTGACTGCTTTATCCATATGTTTTTTTAAATCTGCTTTTTGTTTATCAGTCATTTTTACACGACTGGTTTTTACTGGCTGAGTTTCAACTGGCTTACTTTCAACTGGTTCACTTGATTCCATTTTATAATATCTTAAATATTATTTTCATGAGTTCAAAATAATAAAAATAAAATATTTATTATATTATAAATGATTATCCACAAATCTCACAGTAAAACTGATTTAATTGATTTGATAAATCACTTGAATCTTAAAATTGTTTTTTCTCATCAAGATAATAAAAAAGATATTCAAACTAAATTAATTGAATGTCTTAAAAAACCAATCGATATCAAGAAAAACTTTTATAATATTGAAACAAAAGATGGTTTAATTCAATTCTTGATAAATAAGAATTCTAAGAAAGTATTATCTATCAAAGAAAAAAATAGCGTTATGATGTTATGTAAACACATCATTCAATATTGTAAAAATAATTATGATCTTGAATATACTAAATATGAAACTATTAATGAATTACAAGATGATATGGATTTTATAAAACAATTTGGGGATATTCCAAGTGTTAGAAGATGTTGTCGTTTAATGAATGAAGATCCAAATATCACACATTATACCTTCAAACCTTTGATTTCACCACAGGTTCAAAAAGAACTTGATGAAAAGAAGAATATTAAAAAAACAAATGTTTTAAAATTTAAGCTTAGATTTACAACTAAAGATAATCCATTTATTATTAATTTTGATTGATTAAGGTTCTTCAATTTCTGGTTCTGGTTCAGCTTCAATAATTTCAACTGATTTTACTTTTGGTAACTTTGGCGTTTCCACTTTTTCCATTTCTTCTTTTGGTATTTTAAACGGTTTGATTTCACGCAACCCATTTACAATT
>JABXKB010000171.1 GCA_013375485.1 Promethearchaeota archaeon
AATATGGTTTTCCATATTTTCTTTGAATGATCAACATTTTTTTCATTCTTTAACATATTTCCAAGTTCAATTCTATTATAAAACTTGCTTGATTTAATATCTAACTCATCTGGATTAGGCTTTAAAGGTATATTACTATTAACAGTCCCCAAAAAAATATATGCTACTTCATCTCCTTCATTTTGTATATCATAAAATAACATCTTTTGAATAGCTTTAGGAGGAATTCCAAACTCTTCTTCAAGTTCTCTAATAGCATTTTGCTTGATTTTATTAAGATCCAAATTTTTCGTCCAGATTACATGGCCTGAAGAGGAATCTGTAAAATACTCTGGAAAGGTAATCTTGGTTTTTCCACGTTTTTGGACTAAATATAATATATCTCCTTCGGGAGTTTCTGATACAATGAAAAACCGGGTAATTAGATGACTGATTTTTTTATTATGAGCCTCCATTCGTTCCATTGGAAAAATATATTTAGATATCTGGCCTGATTCCAAAAATTTTTTGTTTTTATCTTCAATGCAAGCTAAAAATTCTTTTTCCATGTCTATATATTCTCCCTTACAATTTTACGGTTATAATATCACCTACATTAAAACCTAATTCTTTAGAAGCATTTCCTTGATTAAGGGAAATTTCAAGAAATCCAGTTGAACCTACAAGAAATATTATTGATTTAATTAGAACCCTAGAGAAATGAGATGTAAATATCCCTTCAAATGAGTCTCCCCTGATATTTACATTAATTTTCATATCTTCACTTAATAGTAATTCACTATTTTGTACTTTACTATTAATTATTGGAATGTTAGTTGTCCCATTTCCAAAACTGTCTATACATTGAATTACACAATTAATAGTCTTCTTTTTAATGTTTATATCATAAATAATAGGGGATAGTTTCAAATTATTAAGGTTAAACTTTGGACCAAATCTATTTAAGGGGATACCAGATAGTAAATGTGCACCTACCGGAGCCATAATATCCCTTCCATGAAATGTATTTGAAATTGGTTTTTGAAAGAATTCATCATTTTGAATTTCTACGCATTCAGTTATGTTATTAGTAAAAGTATCTGAAAATATTCCATTATTTGGTCCAATAAAATAGTAGTTTGACTCTATTTTAAATGCTAATATTTCTCGAAAGCCCCCTACTTCTGGATCTACTACAATTATAAACACAGTTCCTTCAGGAAAATATTTATATGTGGTTTTTAACACATAAGATGCTTCAATTATAGAATATGGAGTGATATGATGAGATATATCTATTATTTTTATATTAAAATTAATTTTTAATATAATTGCTTTCATGCTTGCTACATAATGTTGACCATCTGAACCAAAATCAGTAAGTAAGCATATTAATTTTTGATTAAAATCTGCCATATCAAGAAAAAAACAGGGAATTTAGTAGATTGTATTTATAAAAAATAAAGCAAAAGAAATTTATTTATTTTTTCTATATTTTTCATTTATTTTATAAAAATCTTCTAATGCTTTTGATTTTAATCTATATTCTTCTTCTTTATCATATTGGATAAGTTTTTTAGAAATTGTACTTGCTCTTCTGTAAGAGGTATATGCTTTATGAAAATCTTCATTTCTAAGAGCATTTCGAGCTTCTTGTACAATTTTTTCTCTTTCTTTTGATAAATCAGGAATTTGTTGAGAAAAGATACCTTTTTCTTTAAGGAAAGTAGCAATATCCATTACATATAGACCTTCAGCCATTTCCGCTGCTTTCATGTAAAACTTTGCAGCTTTCTCATAATCTAAAGATTTTATTGCATCTTCTGCTATTTTATAGTGTTCTGAAATTTTCTTATGCTCTCCCTGTTCAATTTTTTCAACGAGTTCTTGAGCTAATTTTCTTTCATTTTTCCCACCACTAAGCATATATTTAGTGATGTTTATTATGTTATATTTTAATGAATCAGGTTCTAGAATGTCTAGCAATGGTTCTAAATGTTCTAAGTAAATATCCTTTAATAGAATTTCAAATTCTTCTCGTGATTTCTTTAGAATGTTAAGACTTGGAATTTCAAATGCTTCTGCTCCTGCTTTAAGAGATGAACGAAATTTTTCTGGTTTATCACTTTCATTTAAAAGTAACCCGATAATAAGTCCAGATGCTTTTCGAGTTAATTTTCCCTTAAAATTATAGAGATACGAGAAAATTTGATAATCCTTTAATTTTAATAAATTATACTCATTTTTTGAATGATCAAGATTTAATCTAAGAAATAAATCATTTGAAATTTCAAAATCTGATTTACCCTCTTTAAGATAATATCCCATAATCTTAAAATCAGCGTCGTTGGGAAGTAAAATCACAAAACAGCCCATTGGCATTAGAAAAATTACACCTTTTTTATATAATATTATTAAATTAAATTGAAAATAAGTAGAAAAAAATTAAAAATTTATGATTGACTAGCACTAATTATTCTATTGGTTTCTTCTCTTATTGATTGAATTATGTTTAATAACTGAGCAAAGTACAGATTGTCGGTGACTACTTTTGACGTTTGCTTTATAATTTCAATAGCTTTCTTTTCTTCTTCTGTAATTGCTTCAATAGCTTTTTTATCCCAAAGTTCTTTTATTTTTTGATTAAAATCATCTGAAAGTTCTTGAAGGTTTTTACTGGATTGAACTCTGAACTGTTTTAAGACTTCTACAATTAATCTAATATTTTCTGTCATAGCAACTGTTTGTTCAGAGAAGTTTTGAGTCATATCATTAATAGCTCCACTCATTTGGTGAATTTGTGCTATTGTTCCATCTAAGGAAGCCATAATTTGATTTATTTTTTGAATCATCTCGTCTAGTAATCGTTCAGCCAATTTTTCTCACCTATTATAATAAAATTTACGTTTATTTATTCAACTACCTCTTCTTCTTTAAGAGATTCTTTAAGATTTTTAACGGAATCAATTGCTTCTGATAATAATAAATTTACAGTCTCTTGATTGAGAATACTTTCAGAAAGCTTAGAAAAATCCTCAAGTTTTTTAATTAAATTTTTTAACGCATCCAATCCTAAACCTTCTTGAATTGTTTTCAATTCCTTAGTTGTTCCTTCTCCAATTTCCTTTACTGCATCGATATGTTTAGTTTGAGTAACATTAATCTCATTAGAAAATTCTTCTAATTTTTCTGTTAAATTTGAAATTTTTTGTTCAATATTTTGATTTAGTCCATCTAATGAGGTTTTTAACTCTTGAATCGCTTGTCCAAGTTGCGCTATCCTCTTATAGATATTCTGAAGAAGATCTGTTAACATTTCAGCCATAGCATACCAACTTCTTCAAATTTTTTTTAATAATTAACTAAAGTCTCAATTTTTTCTTCAATTATAAATATAACAGATTACTTCAATAAAAAAATATTTATCTTTTTTTATCATTGGAGTTTATTAATAAAATCATTAAAACAAAATAATATATATTTAAGTTATAAGAAGTTTAAATTAGGATATTTAAGAAAATCTAGCAGAAATAGTAATTTAAAAATTGATTAATATTATGGACTCGGGGGGATGTGTTCAGGAAACTCGAAACGAGTATGTTCCATTGAACCCCCGATTTCCTGATAGTTTTACAAAAAGTAAAGCTTTCTCAGGCTTTTACTAATTACGGACAATTTCTTAACTTTTGTATGTCCGTAGGTCATTTATAAGACCTGCGCTTTAGCCAGACTAAGCAACGAGTCCAATCTTAATTCAAGAATTATAATGGATCAAAAAATAAAAATTTAACTTATATTAATTAAATAAATGGGAAATAAGATATTTAGAATAGAAAGTGAAGATTTATTTCGTGAAACATCCATTTTACGTTTTTTCAAATATACCAAAATAATATCTCAATATACATTGAAGTAATATTTTTAGATTTTTATCAATAAATAAATTTAGAAGAATAAGTTGTTATTTATCTAAAAATGAACTGATCAAATCAAGGAGCCATTTCTTTATTTGGGTGAGGTTTTTTAGAATACCAGGAACAAGATTATCAGGAAAAAATTTTTCTTGTTCCAATTTCTGAGCTGTTTCCATCCACTTATTTAAGGCTAATTGTACTAAACTAGCCCCTTCAGCTTCCATAAAAATTGGGACAACAGCAGCGGATTCTCTTGCATCTCCTATTGCAAAATAAATTTTTCGATTTATCCCTTTTAACAATACTAAATTTGCACATTCATCGAGTTTTCTCTCAACTAAAATGCTTTTTAAAGTTTGAGTTTTCATGTTTGTATCTTTTTTAGCAAAATTTTCTTTTCTCCTTTTAAGTAAAGGTTGGATTTCTGATGTAATTTTATCTCCAGTAGTCCCTTCACTAAAATATTTAGTAATTGTTAAATTATTTTCTAATGCTTCTATTGCAATAAATTTTTTGCTGTTTGAATAAAAAACAGCTTTAGATCCACCTTGATCTTCACTTGAAGATTGTTTTATATAGATATTTCTCATAGATACAGAATTAGATGAGTGATAAGCTATTTCAAACAATTCTCGAGGGCTTAAAGGACTATACGGCTCTTCTATTTTTTTAGAAAGCCACTGAGATATAATTACGTTATTAAATTGGTCTAAAAGCCTGTTTTCCATAACAATTCTCCTTTTAACGATTTAGCATTGTTTTAATAATTTTTATTAAAATATAGAACTTCTAGTTTTTATTTATTTTTATTTCTGTTTAAATAGAATATTAAAAGAGATCTTATATTTTTATTGTTGAACAATTTGCCTATACGCTTTTTCAAATCTCTCAACTGCAAAAACAATATCTTTTTCAGTTGCTCCGATTGCGGCATTCATTACGATATATGGAGTTATATAATTGCTGCAACATGTTCCGAATGCTTTTTCTTTGGGGTTATATACTCGTGGTCCTGTAACTCGCAAATTATATAAAGCACCTCCTAGTGCAAATAATTGTTCTTCTTTTAAATTTTCTAAAGATAATGCTACCGCAACGGGATTGAAGATATCAAGTACTCTTTCGTTAACATTTCCAGCTACTTCTCTTAATTTTCTTTCAAGAATTTCACGATTTTGCTGTTGTTCTTCAATTAATTTTTGATAGCCAGTAATTCCTAATGACAACATTGAAATCAAAAAATTTACAATTGGAGTCGCTGAAGCACGACCTGCGTATGTTTGACTGATTTTTTTTATATTTTCTTTGATAGGTGAGGCTATTACGGCTCCACCAACAGGAGTAAGAAAATTTTTATCTGTTGATTGAATGATAGCATCTACTCTACCTGCATCAATTGCAGATCGAATTATTTTCATCCACTCTGGGTTTTGTACACCATATGCGTTTATAACGATATGAATAAGATTATGTTCTTGAGCAAATTTACTAATTTCCTTAATATCGTCATGCTCGCGAGGTGGGAAGAAACTTGTTACTGAGATTACAGCAAAACATTCATCATCCAAATTAGCAGCAATATCTTCAATTGGGATTCTAACAGCATCCCCAAAAATCTTCCCTCCAATAATTTTACTTTTAAAACCCATTAAATCAATTGATTTTAAAAGAGATTTGTGATCAATTTGAGGGACTAAAACTGTCCTTTTAAAATTCAAGTTTTTTTCGCTTTGATTCGATCTTAGAGCTCCTAATGTCAAGGATAATGACATTCCAGTACATAATGGGACTACAATTGCATCTTTTATGTTTGGTAATCCAAAATTTTTTAATATATTTCGAGCTAAGTAGTTAGATAGTACATACATTATAGATCCTCCCGGTGCTTTAGGTTGAGGAGCGGTTAGATACCCGCTTCTCCCCACTCCGTGACAGAATCCTGCTGATGTTTTTAATTGAAGCTTTGAAGCTATTCTTGCCTCTCTTTCACCAACTCTAGCAGCATTCTTATCTTTGTCTGTATCCATATTTGAAAGTGTTTGAAGAAGGAATTCTATTTGTTCATCAGTCCAAGGTTCGCTAGGTACAGATCTTTGTTCAAATAGGATTTTTATTGGATTCAAGAATTCATTTAAAACGAGTTGACCTCTATTAAGCATATTTTCAGGAATATTCAAATTTTCAAAAAAATCGATAATTCTATTAAAATCGACCATTATAAACTCACGATACCAGTTTTAATAATAAATTGGCGGCCCTCGAGGGGAATCGAACCCCTATCCCTCCGCAGGATAACTGGGTTTGAAGCCCAGCGTCAGAGACCACTCCAACCGTCAAGGGCCATAAATTATATATACTTCTAATTCAATTTATATATCTTTTTAAAATAAGTTTTTGGTTATAAATAATGATGCTGTAAATATTCTAGGTAAATTAATAGAAAAGTTCTGAAACCTCTCTACCTTCTTCAAAAATGCCGTTAGCCTTCTTCATAATGTCTGGGATATCGATTTGTTGAGGGCATTTTTCAAGACACTCACCACATTGAATGCATAAACTTGCCGCTCCTTCTACTTCTTCTTCTTCAGAGAGCCTTTTTTCCAATATTTCTGGGTTTTTTGCCATTCTATTATAGAAAATTAATATTCTATCTCTCCGTCGTTCACCCCAATATCCTAAATCATTCAACAATCTAAAAATCCATGAAATAGAAACCCCATTCGGACATGGTAGACAATATCTACAACTAGTACAAGGCACAAGATCATATTTGTCATATATTTTCCGCAATTCAGAAATTGTGTGCAATTCTTCTGCTGATAAACTATTTATTGCCGAATTATTTGCGGATTCGATATTTTCTTTGACATGTTGCATAGAGCTCATTCCACTTAATACAATAGAGACTTCAGGATGATTCCAAACAAATTGTAGAGCCCAATCGGCCATAGTTCTTTCAATTTTTGATTTTTCCAAGATTCTTTTAATTTCTGGTTTCGAATCTAATTTAGCCTCTGGAATCGCCAACTTTCCACCTCGAATCGGTTCCATAATTATTAATGCTATATTCTTACTTCCCGCATATTCTACTCCTTTAAGACCTGCTTGATATTCTACGTCAAGATAATTAAATTGAATTTGACAGCAATCCCAATTATAATAATCAATTATTTCTTTAAAAACCTCAAAATTATCATGAAATGAAAAACCTGTATATTTAAATAATCCTTTCTCCTTTGCTCTTTCCATTTTTTCAATTAAATTTAATTTTTTAATTTTCTCTAGTCGATCTTTAGTTAAACCATGGAATAGATATATATCAGGTTCGGTTTGTAATCTCTCGATCTGTTCACTAAGAAATTTATCAAAATCTTCACTTTCCTTCACTGCCCACATAGGTAATTTTGTAGTAAGGTATACTTTCTCACGATAACCATCTTTGAGAGCCTTTCCCACAATTACCTCACTTTCGCCGTTGTGATAAGGATATGCCGTATCAATATAATTTACACCATTATCGATTGCATACCGAATCATTTTAATAGCTTCTTCTTCATTAACGTTTGCTTGATCAATCATAGGTAATCGCATAGCACCAAATCCCAGAACAGACACTTCCCTATTAAGGGAGCCCATTTTTCGATATTTCATATTGTTATCTTTTTTCTTCTTGTAAAATTAATATAGAAAGTATATGTTACTAATTGAATTTTATCCTTGATTTTTATAGAGTAAAATAGTTTTCATAATATTTTATATAAAGTGTATTGTGCAGATATTATAACAGATAATAAGGTATCTATTTCAAAATAAAAGTAATTTAACTATTGAATTACTAAACTTGGCCTGTTTTATTCTTTATAAATATAAAATGGTTATTTTTTTTAAATCAAAATAATATAATAAGTGAAATTATGATTAGTAGCGATGTTGAATTAGCACTTGATTTAAATTTAGATGAATGCCCCTTTTTTTCGTTATGTATACTTCCTAAAATTCACTTTTTGTGTAAGATTCCAGATTGTAAAAATTGTCCAAATTATATTTATAAATTAGGAAAAATGAAATGAACCTATTTTTCAAGAAAACCTATACACTTTATAATATTTGTTTTAAAATTTCTTTGTTATTTGGTTTCGATATTTAATGTATTCTTTCAGATGCTTAATTTTTTCAAGTTTAAAGCGTTTTAACCCTAATTCCGACATATTAAATCCATAGGTTTTTTCAATAAATACTGCTATTAAATAAGCTGTTGCTCCCCATATGGTATATTTCTGACCATTCGCATCATCAAAATAATTGAAGTAAAAAATAGGAAATTTTCTTTCTTCAATATCAACAGCTTGTTCTCTAAAATTGGTTTTACTAGTGAAAAAGCTTATTGGAATCTTTAAGATCCTCTGAACTTCTCTTTTATCTTTTACTAAAACTTGATTTTTATCGATAAGACCCAAAAAGGGAGTGATAATATATCGAGTCATCGTAGGAAAATCGTCTAAACACCCTAATATTTTAACGTTTTCACGAGATACACCGATTTCCTCCTCTGTTTCTCTTAAGACTGTATCTTTCAATGAGGAATCTAACAGGGGGTCAAATTTTCCTCCAGGAAAGGACATTTCTCCTCTATGTCTTGTACCTTTATCTGATCTATGAATTAAAATTAATTCATATGGTTTATTTTCGTAGGAAATTATTGAAAAAAGAACAGCAGAACTTGTAAAAAAATCATCTTTTATAGAAATACGTAAAGGTGAATCACATGGATAAACAGATTTTGCTATTAAGTTTCCATCGAAAATCAAGTTTGATTTATCCATGAGTTTTAGCAAAAATTTTAAGATATTAAATATTAAAGAAACATAATATTTTATTCTAATAAAGTTTTTAGCAAGTGTTTAACTATGAAACTTCCGAAGGAACTTAAAGATAAAAGCGATTTAGGCGGATCTGCTAAAAATAGAGAATGTTCAATACAAGGTTGTGGTGAAGTTGCTATTCGATCGCTTTCTGAAAATGCGTGGAAAAATTATGTTGAAAATTCGGGTTTAAAATACAATAAAAATTCACGACATAAAATCTATTTATGTAAAATCCATTATAGTCAATCAAATAAGTATAGAAAATCCCAAGAAAAGAATTTTCAGAAAAAGGGATTTTTAGATGATTCGATTGCTGTTAGAAAAGGAAAATGGGATTTTTAAGGGGTTTATTAAGGAACTGCAGCCATTTTATCATAAAAATAGTTTAACAATAAATTTTGTCCTTGAATAATTCCAATTGTTAAAAGTGATAATCCAATAAGTAAAATAATTATAGCTTTTATTTTATTTCTCATAGTTATAGTATCTTAAAATATTTCTTAATAAAAATATTTTTACTATTCTGCCTATTTTGTTAATTTTTCTAATGTTTTAATTTTAGTATTAATTTTTTTCAGTCTAAGGTCGAATTCTTTATCTGTTTTATTAAATTCTTCTTCGGTAAGCTCTTTTGAATGAAATCTACCTTTATTAAGCTTTCTCTCCCCTGACATTTCTGTTTTTTCCAATTTTAAATCTTGAATCCATAATTTCATTCCTTCTAACAAATCATCTCTTTCTTGTTCTAAAGCTTCCTTTTCTTGTTTATATTTATCTCTTAGTTTTTCAAAAGATTCTCTATCCACTTTATGTAATTTATGTTCCCTTGCCAGATTTTCGAGTTGAAATACTTTTGTTTCTATATCATTGTTTATCCTCTGAACAATAAAGGGTTCCTCTAAGCTCTGCTTAACAGCATTTTCCTTTTCCTTCAATTCACTTATTAAGGTTTTTAACGCCTCCAATTTTATATTTACTTCCTTCTTAAAATCAAGATCATATTCATACCTAGCATCCTTGGTGGATTTTGAAATTTCAGTTAACTTATCTGCAAGTATCTTTTTGTTTAATTGAATATCATTATATTCAATGTAATAACCCATTTGTTCTTTAACATCTTCTGGAAGAGGTTTTACTTCTCCTTTTTCTTTAAACTTTTTAGATTTTA
>JABXKB010000436.1 GCA_013375485.1 Promethearchaeota archaeon
TCAATTAGACGAGGAAAAATAATTGATAATGTGGTTGATAAAAAAGGATGCGTATCAAAAATGCTTGTAAAAGACAATGTTAAAAAAATTATGCGTAATTATGATTGGGAATCTTTCGGATGGCATAGAGTTACATTTATAGGAGATTGGAAAGATGATTTCATAATTGGAGCCAATCTTTTAGGATTAGAAATTATCGAAGAAGATCAATAATTTTTTTTAGAAAAAAATCTAATTATGTTATTTAGAATATTTTATTAACAACTTCAAACAAATCTTCAAATAAGATTTAAACCTATTTTATAAAGTTAAAAGAAGGATAAAAATGAGCGAAATAAAAAAGAATACCAATAATAAAGTTCACTCGCGTTTGGGTCACTTTTTTTACTCTTTAGGAGCTGTACCATCCGCACTTCCTTATAATATGATTTCTGCTTCATTTGTATTTTTTTATGTTACAATACGACACCTTGATCTTGCTCTTTCAGGTTGGGTTTGGGTAATATATGGAATTTGGAATGCGATAAATGATCCCCTAATTGGTTTTTATATGGATAAAAAGAAAACTAAATGGGGTCGTCGTGTTCCATATATAGTAGTCGGAACGATTCCCTTAACAATTGGCTTTATATTTCTATGGTGGGTACCTTATTCAAGTTCAGAGCAAATTTTTATATTTTTGCATGCCCTTCTTATGCTATTCATATTCGATCTTGGATTTACGCTTTGTATGACAGGGTGGTCGGCCTTATATACCGAAATGTATGAAGATGAAGGAGAAAGAGCTACAGTCGTTGCTATAAAAGATACTATAGCTTTTATTTCATCATTTATCGGAATAATGATTCCTCCAATGATTGCAGATGCGTTAGGATGGGAATTAACGGGAGTTTTGATAGGAATTACAATACCTATTACAATGCTTCTTTCACTTCTTGGATCAAAAGAACGAAAAGAATATCAAATTGATGAACCACTACCAATATTTACTGCGTTTAAAGAAACTTTTAAAAATAAACCTTTCATAATAATTACGTTAACATATACATTATTAGATTATTGTTTTGGATTAACTATAATGGTTCTTCCATTATATGCCAAATTTATACTTGATGTGGATGATGCATTAGTAGGAGTTGCTGCTGCAGGAGTAGCAGTAGGAATACTCATAAGTATTCCCTTTTGGAGACACATCTATGCTAATAAAGGACCAAAATATGGATTACTCCTTGCAATGATTATTTTTTCTTTAGGAATATGGCCACTGTTTCTTATAGAAGATTTTATTATACTAATCTTTGTTACAATTTTTCCTGGTTTCGGAGCTGCTGGTATGCTTATGACTGAACCCGCTATAAGTACAGCAATAGATTATGATGAATTGATAACTAAGAAAAGACGAGAGGCGTCATACAATGGAATTTTAACACTAATTGCCAGATTATCATTAGTTTTTTCTGGAATAACTTTAATAATTGTTGGACTTTTAACTGGATTTGATTCAGAGGCAGAGACTCAATCAGAAAAAGCACTTTTAGGTTTAAAAATATTAGTAGGATTTGTACCCCTTCTTGGAGGAGTGTTAGGAATCTTAGTTTTTAAATTCTTCCCGATTAATCATAAAGCCTTCATTCAACAACAACAGCAATTAAAAATTTTACATAAAGAAAGAATAGGGAGATTAGAAAAAGAAAGGAGTTAATCTCTTACAGTAGATTTTTTTTAATAATAAAAGTTTTCATAAATAAACACAATAGAATTGATTATATAATGGAATGTGATCTTGAGCACATAAAAATTTATTATGAAATATATGGGGAAGGACATCCAATTTTAATGATTCATGGATTTGCTCCTGATCACCGTCTAATGAAAGGATGTATGGAACCTATTTTTGAAAATAGAGATAACTACAAACGAATTTATTTTGATTTACCAGGAATGGGTAAAACTATCGCACCAAATTGGTTAAAAAGTTCAGATCAAATGCTCAATATCGTTTTAGAGTTTATTGATAAGATTATTCCTAATGAAAAGTTCATAATTGCTAGTGAATCTTATGGATGCTATTTAGCTAGAGGTATTCTTTTAAAGAGATCTAGCCTTATAGATGGAATCTTATTTATTTGTCCTCTTATAGTAGCTCAACCAGAAAAACGAGATTTACCTAAAGATATAAAAATTGTAATAAAAGATGTTAATTTAATTTCGAGTTTAACCCCTTCAGATGCGAAAGAATTAGAAGAGGCTTTAGTGATTCAGAGCAAAGACGTTTGGGAAAGATATAGAAACGAAGTCTTACCTGGTCTGAAAATTGTGGATCAAAAATTTATGGATAAAATATTTCCAGCTCACTACGAGTTTTCTTTCGAAGTGGATAACCTTTTACAATTATATGATAAACCAACTTTATTTCTTTTAGGGAGACAAGATATGACTGTTGGGTATC
>JABXKB010000172.1 GCA_013375485.1 Promethearchaeota archaeon
TACAACCCTGCAATTTTTTATTACCAATCCAAATTATTTCGCTGTCAATTCCTTCAGCTTTCAATTCTTCCATAACTGTATTTAAGCAATGAAATGTATTTCCCTCTTTTCTTGGACTTCCATTAAATAATACAACTTTCATTATTATAAACTTCAAAAATTTTAATTGTCAAATTATTTTTCAATAATTATTACATCGTTTTTAATTTTTATATAAAATAAGTAAGATTTAAGGGGATATTAAATTTGATGTTTTTATTGGTTCACGTGGATTGCTGGTATTTTGATTTGCATAATTGTTTATATCTTGTATAAATCTAATGAGATAAATAGATATATTTGGTATTCATTTTGGCTTGGTTTTCTTTTAGGTCTATGCTGGGAACTTCCATTATCAATAGCAAATGAAGTTAGTAATTTTCCTCCAGCATGATTTATAACTCCAACTCCATTACCTTCCCCCGTTTCACTTATTATTATAATAATGACTCACAGTCTATGGGATGGAAGACTATTCTTATTGGGTGTTTGGTTTGTATATCTAATATGCAAAAAGCCAATTTTTAAGAAATTTAGATTATGTGAATTTATTATCTTGATTATTTATGGTCGAGTATCTGAATTGGTTGTTGAGTCAATTAGTACTTTTAGTAATGCTTGGGAATATATTGAGTATTGGTGGAATCCTACATTGTTTATGTTTAATAGTTATAATATTACTCTAATGCCCCAATTGATTTGGTTAGCAGCACCAATTGTTTTTTATTTTATCGCGTTTAAATTGAATCAAAAACTATCCTATAATTTATAAATAATAGTATATCTTATTCAATTCTTTCTACCTTAAAAATAACAGGTCTAAACCAATCAGAGCATCCTGTAATAGCTGTACCTTTATTTTTCATTCCTAGGATATTACCTCCTGAAGCAATTGTTATTATATCATGCCGAATATCTCCCCATGCCCAGTGGCAGAATCCATCAGGAACTTTTCCAAGATTTGGGTCTATTATTATTTCTTGCCCATCCTTAAAAATCTCACATGGTTTCATATCTTTATAAATGTCTTCTATATATTCCTCAATTAAATCACTATTCAAGCTTCTTTTCAATACAGTTATTTTACATTTAGGCATAGATATTTCCATTTTTTATCCTCTTTTACTATAACAATTTTAAAATTCTTTATTTTATATTGATATATTATTGAATGTTAATGAATAATTTTATGTTTTAATATGGTAAATCGACCAGAATTACTTGTACCAATCCAAGAATGGAATTCACTAAAAGTTATAGGTGACTTAGCAGATGCTATATATTTTGGTATTGAGAAATATAATATGAGGCAAAAAGCTAAAAATTTTGAAAGAAAAGATTTAAGAAAGGTTGCTGAAATTTGTCATAGTCAAAATCCTCCAATAAAGGCATATTTGACCACAAATATTTTAATATATGATACAGAATTGCAGGATTTAGAAAAGTTGATTTTGCAAGCTAAAGATTCTGAAATTGATGCTATTATTGCCCATGATCTTGCAGCAATTAGAATAGCTAAACGATACGACATGAAATTTCATATATCAACACAAGCGAATGTTTCAAATATTGAAGCTGCTAAATTTTATGAGGAATTAGGGGCAGAAAGGATTATTTTAGCCAGAGAATTGTCATTAAAACAAATTAAGCTCATTAAACATTTACTTTCAAAAACGAAAATCGAATGTTTTGTACATGGTTCAATGTGTACATCGGTTTCAGGAAGATGTTATTTTTCAGCTACTATCTGTGATTCTGAAGAATATTCCGCAAACCGAGGAAACTGTATTCAACCTTGTAGAAGGGAGTGGAGAGTTATCGATGATAAAAATAATAAATTTATCTATAATGGACAAATGTTTTTAAATGCAAAAGATCTTTGCATGATAGAGTACATCCCTGAGCTTATTAATGCTAATATTGATGTTTTTAAAATTGAAGGCCGAATGAAAGATCCCCTTTATATAAAAACAGTTACAGAGTGTTATAGAGAAGCAATAGATAGTTTTTTTAATGGGACATATGGAAAAGATAAAATTGCTAACTGGTTAAAAAGATTATCAATGGTATATAATCGAGGATTTCATACTGGATTTTACTATCAAAGACCAACTATCGAAGATATTGAATTAGAAAGGAGAGGAAATGTATCTCAATATAAAAAGCATTACATAGGAAAAATACTTTCTTATGATAAAAACAGTAAATCTGCCAATGTTTTATTAGAAAGCCTAGAATCTCCCTTAAAGCTAGGAGATGAAATCATTATAATGGGTTCTAATACTTATACTGTTGAATCAATAAAAAAGATGATTTATAAAGGAGAGAAGATAAAAAGTATATCTAGAAAGAGAGATACCGACCCAGTAAGAATTAATTTACGTATTAATAAAGAAATCGAAGTGAACGCAAAAATTTATATCATAAAAAAATGATTTTTATGTGAAAGATCACTCCAAACTAAGCATTATGGTTTCAATATTAAAAATGAACTTTGAAGAAAAGAGAAAGCGGCTTGTTGAGAGTCTTAAGGATAGAGGAATATTAACAAAATTAGAAGTAATAAGAGCAATGTTAATTGTCCCCCGACATAAATTCGTGCCAAAAGATGCTGAATCAAGTGCCTATATGGATTCACCTCTTTCAATTGGATTAGGACAAACCATCAGTGCTCCTCACATGAATGCTATGATGTGTGAGTATCTGGAATTATCTGAAGGGGAAAAAGTATTAGAAATCGGAACTGGCTCTGGATATCATGCTGCTTTATGTGCAGAATTGGTTGCACCAGAAAATTCACAAAACCCTGGCCATGTATTCACAATTGAACGCCATGAAGGATTAGTAAAAAATGCTAGAGATAGTCTTAAAAAAACAGGAAATATGAACAAAGTTACAGTAATTCATGGAGATGGCACATTGGGGTATCCTAAAGAAGCTCCTTATGATAAAATATTAGTAACAGCTGCCTCACCTTCAAAGATTCCCGTTCCTTTGCGAGACCAGTTGAAAGAAGGAGGAATTCTTTGTATCCCAGCTGGATCTAAAAGTTTTGCTCAAAATTTATATATTATTAAAAAACATGGAGAAAATTTTGATAGCAAGAAAATAACAGGCGTGAGATTTGTACCCCTGATAGGGAAATATGGTTTTGAAAGCTAGATTCCTAAAAAATTCTATTTTGTGAATAATTTATCTGAATTCTTCTCAAATTTCTTATTTTTAAGTTGTTTTCTTATTTTTCTTACATATTTTGATTTATCAATACACGCTTGTAGATTCTCATCACAGCAGTTCCAACTATGACATTCAGTATAATTAGAATCTCTCATAATTCAGTATGGTTCCTTATTAATTATTTCTAATATCTATTAAAAAAAAGAGAAAATTGAATATAAGAAATTAATGTTTATGAATTGGAATAGATTTAAGTGAATGCTTTACAATTTATAAAAAGAGAGGGAATTAGAATTATAAAAACTAAGCATCTATAAGAAAAGTCTATTTTTGAAATTTTTTCTTTAGTTTTTCTTCCATTAACTTTTTTCTGACGGTTTTAACATATTGATTATTTGCAATATTACGTTTCACAGCTTTTTCATTGTACATCCAGCCATTCCGTTTACCATTCCCGTTTATTCCCATAAGCGTCAATACCAATGCAAATTTTAGGTTTATTAGTTGTTATTAGATCCTTAATATATTTAAAACTAATTAAAATCGACAAAATTTTTACGGCTATTTACAAAGTTGTAAAGGATACAAAAGTATTAATACTAAGAAATTTTAAGTTTTAAACTAAATTCTAAGTTCTTATTAAGTTTAAAAAGAGGAGTAATATTTATTCCTTGATATATTTCTTTGTAGCCTTCATCGGTGTAAACATATGCAATTATCGGAAATTTATTAATTTTAATTGATTCCTCTTTACTTGAAATTTCAATTTCAAAACTTAGATCATAGGTTTTATCATAAGCTTTAAGGTGTGAACCAATAAATTGAAGTGGCTCTAAGAATTCTGTATTTTTATCGTTTTTAAGATCTATTTGTCTACTTTCCCATTGGAATTTTGTTGTATCTCCATTAAAGAAAAAAGGAATATCAATCGCAACATTTACTTTTTTAATAATACGGTTCAGTATTTTTTCCTTTTCATGAATTTCATCGAATATAATTCTTACTTTAATTTCAATTTCTCTTTCTTCTACATAAATATCTTTTGTAATTCGTACCGGGTTTCTTTCATCAGTATCAGGGTCTTTTATACTTCCAATTCTTTCCATTTCTATAATAGCAATTTTTCCTTCCTTTTCACTGCTCGTAACCTTGAAACTCTCGTCAATAAAATCTCCAAACTCATAATATTGGTCTGCCCAGAGTTCTTCAAGTGTAACCTCTTCATGTATAAACCTCAGACGTGATAAATTTCTTTTAAATCTATCAGCCAAAACTTCTTTTTCTTCAAGTTTCTTACTATCATGGTATGCTTCTGGCCATCTTGTTAGAGTATTCAATAAATTATAAGATTTTGGTTTATAATCTAACTCAAAAATTGTTCCACCGTCGTTAGGATTGACATAGACATTAAAAACATCAGATTCAATTAAATATTGCGTCTTACTATCCTTAATAAAATCGATTGGAGTTATATATATATAGGATTTCATTTTAGGATTAATTAAAGAATTAATATCATCGATCATTCTCTCAGCATTAATTAAATGAGTATAAACTGAAAATCTTAGAAATTGTAAATAAACTCCTCCAAATAAACCATGCCAATAACAATCATTACATTGAGATTTATAAATCTCATCCCATGCCTCTGCAATTTTCTTTAATATTACAGAGATAAGTTGTTCATTTTCAACTTTCAATAGATTTTCTTCAGTGTTAATAAGTTTATTTCTTACATAAATCATTTTCTTGTGCATATTATTAGATTCTGGATACTTGACTAGAAAATATCTCCAAAAACCACCACGAAGAAATTGATAAATTTCTTTCTTTTCTTCGTCCTCTCTCAGTGATTTTCTTATCTTCTTAAAATTTTTACGAATATCAGTGGGTAAGACCCATTCTTCCATTTTATCATAACTAGCCGTGGGAAGATACACTAAACTTTTTGCTGGATATTTTTCCATATACTCAGAAAGTGTTAACGAGTTAATCCATTTATTATTTCTAATTTGTTCGAAAAATGAAGGAATAAATGGTTTCCCATTATCCCCATCTTGATGCCCCTGACCCTCGATATAGCAAATTTGGTGTGTTGTCCCCCATACACCCATTTTTTCAGCATCAGATATTAATAATGCCATCCTATTTCCTTCATTATCTGCCATTTTCCTTAAATAGTCAACCGATAAATAAGTGGGTTTCCAAGGGGTTAAGTACCTTAATTCTTCATTGATAGGAAATATTCGTAAGGTTTTTCCTTCATCCTCAGTAATATATGAATATAAGGTCCCTTCTTCTGTAATTCCAGTAGAACGAAAATGATTGTCATCAACAATAACATATTTCAATCCCACATCATTTAAAAACGATGGATAGTTAGGTTCCCATACTCTCTCCGATAACCAAGCCCCCTTAACGTCTAATCCGAATTCTTTTTTAATTAAATCAGATAATTTTTTCATTTGAGCTATTTTATCACGATAAGGGATGATAGCAAATATTGGCTCATAATAACCCCCCCCAATAATTTCTATCTGGCTTCTTTTTGCCATAATTTTTATCTTCTCTATGAAATCGGGTTTTTTTTTTAATAGCCATTCCAATAAATTGCCCGAAAAATGAAGCGTGATTTTAATATCTTCAAATTTAAAAATATTATCAATAAGGGGTGCATAGGATTTCTTATAACAGTCTTCTATGACAAAATCGAAATTGTCAACTGGTTGATGAAAGTGAAAAACAATAGGTAAGTTAATACTCTTTTCAGTCATTTTTATGTATATTATTTTTATGATTTTAAATATATGTAAAAATTTTTACTTATAAAAGATAACTAATTATATTACTAAAAATTGAGAATTATTGGTTTTTATGATATATTATTTTGATAAAAATGTGATTCAAGGGATAAGTAATTCCAACGAGTTTAAAGGATGGTTACTCTCGAGGAGATGGTTTGGTGATAAATCAGCTCTATCAAATTTAGCGTTTGATGTTTCACTTCAGTATTTTGAAATCATCGCGGAAAGAATTTTTCTTACAATAATTGAAGTTGAGACTCCTAATTATTCAAAAACATATTTTCTTCCGTTAATTTATTATGGAAAAATTGAAGCAATTCTAGACTCCAGCGAAAAAACACATTCCAATATTGTAAATCTTACTGAAAATACGTTCAGCAAAAAATTAGCTTTAACTATTGAAAATGAACAGAAAGTTATTACACTCAACTTATTGGAAGCTGAGTTTTGTCTTTTTTTCTGGAAAAAATTACTATTTGATGCAAATATCTCAGAAAAATTTCCATCATTGGACTTGAAATTAACCCTCTATAACAAACAATTTGAAGATGAAGTGAATATGAGAAAAGTACAAAACTTAATAGAGGCAGGGTTGTACCCAGATCGATATGAATTTTCAATAAATCAATTAGGGAAAGGAAATACAACTAATGTTTTATTTTCGTTAAATGTATCAAATAAAAGGGCTCCAGAGCAAAAACCAATTTCTTATGTATTAAAATCTTACAAGGATTATTCGACAAGTTTAGAACCTTCCACTTTATTTGTTTTAGTTATGAATAATTTTCCAAATTCTCCAAAAATATATGGAACTATTAAAGTACGTGATAAGGAAACCATTGGAATAATCGAAAGTGTTCCAAATATAGGAAATTTGGGAGACATTTTCTGGACCGAACTTAATAATATGATTGATACTGAATTTAAAGGTATTGATAGTGATTACTCTAAATTTAACGAGAAATCAAACATCTCTCAATTAATTAAAGAGAAATGTGTTGAAACCATTGAAGTTTCCTCAGAGATAGGAAAATTCATTAACAATTTACATAAATCACTAATTTTACCATCCCAAATAGAGTACAATTTAGAAACCGTTGATAGCAGTACTTATCTTAAGATTTATACCGAAAAATTGAATTTGATGATTACAGAATTACTCAGTCACATGACAGATCAACCAGAAAGAGCATTTTTTAATTTACCAAAAATCAGCTCTATCCTTATAGATATTAAAGATATTATCGAAAGATTCCGTTCTGAATTTGAAGAACAGAAAATTACTATTCAACCAGTACATCAAGATTTACATATGGAACAGATTCTTTATAACAAAGTTGATAATCAATACAATTTTTACTTTATAGATTTTGAAGGTGATCCACAACTTTCTTTAGAAGAGAAAAAAGGCAAATTCCCAATTGAGAAGGATTTAGCTTCATTTTTAAGGGCTTTCAGTTACATAAAGTTCAACACTCTGCTTAGATTTATTGAAAAAAATATTATTCGTAAAGATAAATATGAAGTACCTGAAGAGATTCTTTATAATCTTTACTTCAGAAGAGCTGCTAGACCTTTAAAAAAGATTCTCGACATATTACTTAATGTTCTTAATATATGGGAATCTAAATTAATAGGAAAAATATTAAAGAATTTAAAAGCAGATTATATATTAATTACTTACTTCTATATTGAAAGAGCTTTACACGAATTAAATTATGAAATATTATTTAGACCAAATATGATCATTATTCCTATATTGGGGCTAAAAGAGATAATAGATAAGAGATGATTTTTTTATCTTATTCTTCTTCTTCAGGTAGTTTAGCAAATTCAAAGGAATAATGGGAGGAAGATATATCAATTGGTTGTACTTGCTTTTGATAAGCAGTTCTTATTTTACTTTGATCATCGATTTTAGAGGTGGTCCAATTTACGTTAAATTCGCCTTGATTAAAAAATCTCCATGCAAAGGCTTCAACAAATTTCTGAGATCCAAATTTCTTATCTATTAAAACAAAATTATTGTCATCAATAAAATTTCGAAAAAACCCAAGATTATCACATAAATCTAATTTATAAAATATATCATCTAGTTTACCATTTATCCTCGCACAATCATTTATAAAACGAGCTAATTTATCTCCTAACCTAATTTGTTCATCTTCATCCTCTTTCTCAATAAGTTTCCTTAAGTAACTTCTTTTAATTATGATAAAATCTCGATCATTTAATGATTGAAGTGAACTTTTTTGTTTAATAATATATCTTGACAATTCTAAATAATTTCTAATAAGATCAGCTTTAGAAATGCCCAACTTTCTACGAACCTTCTCAAGATTATTATTTAGATTATCATCAATTCTAACAGTTATAACGTTTGTTGAATCTGTTAATTTACTTCGTCTATCTGAAAACGATTTTCTTGAAATTGCTGATTTTTGAGTGGGATTTCGACTCATTTGTTATCTTTTCTTATCTTTTTATTTGTAATATTTGTATTAAATTAATTATTTAAGTAACATAAGTAACTTATAATTATAAATGATTGTATTTTACATTTTTATTCAAAAAAGATATGAAAGTAAATATTCATATTATTGACATCTGTATTAAATATTATTTAAATATTGTTATAGATGTCTTGATTTGATCTTTTTTATGTAAGAATCATTAGATATTCCGTTAATTTAAATTTAATATAAGATCTAAGGCTTAAAGAAATTTTATTATACATTTAAACGGCAAACATATTGATATTTTTTATAATATGCTTTATATAAACTTTATGAGTAATTTTTCCAATATTGATATTGATTAGTATTTTTAGGAAATTAACAAAAAAGATAATAAAATCATAAAAATTCATGAAATTTTATCTTAATGGAATTTCATGGTATTTTTAATAAGTTTTATATAAAATTTTAATATATTTTAACATCATGCAAAAGTATATTCTAATTATTTATTATTGCCAATATATCGAGAAGCCTATTTTAATAACCCAAACTTGAAGAATTGTTTCTATTTTTCAAATTTAGGAATCTTCAAAAGATTTAATTTTAAATTTTGCTTTATTTATTTAATAAAGTATTCTTTTAAGTAAAACAATAAATGCTTATTTTTACTATCAAATGTAATAATTGTAATACTTGTATATTATTACCTACTTTTGTCTACGTTAGTTTTTAGAGATTAATTATATATGTGGTCAATTACATAAGTTTAATGTATATACCTATTAGAAAGTTATTAAGGGTTGGATAAAACGTCATGGAAATTACACAAACTGGTATTTTAGAAGTCAATTTGCAAAATAAATCTGAATCAATATCTATAGAATCAGACGAGCAAATTGAAAAAATAGTTAAAGCCTTGTCCTCACGAACTAGGCGTCAAATACTCAAGCACATCCAAGAACAACCGATGGATGTTTCGAATATCGCCACTAATTTAAAAATGACTGAAGCCAATATAAGTGCCCAAATTAAGAAACTTGAAGAAGCAGGCTTGATCAAATGTTCCTATGCGTCTGGAGATCATGGGGTTCGAAAAATTAGTAGTTTAAAATTCAAGAAACTCGTAATACAATTTTAAACATATTCAATTTAAAGGATTAGGCTTTTTTAAGATTCTATATCTATTTCTGTTCTTCAAATTATGAAAAAGGGTTAAATTTCATTCTAAGTTAATTTAGTTGGAAATTTTTACTGGTTTTGTCGCTTTTTTCACTAGAGGAACAAGTTCTTTTTCTTTTCTGCTAATATTTGAATTATTTTTAATTAACGATTTGTT
>JABXKB010000437.1 GCA_013375485.1 Promethearchaeota archaeon
TAATTAAGGAATTCGCATCAGATTTTACAGTTATCTCATTTGTTCAACCAAGAACAAATCAACTAGAACAAGTTTACTCACAAATGGTAAAGGATAATACGCCAGAAGGCACAATTAAATTAACAGGAGATGATTCTTAAAATGAGGGATGAAAAAATAGCATTTATTGGAATAACTCCAATATATCACACGATGATCTTTGAAATGAAAAAGCAGAAAAAGAAGTTATATTTCTTTACAGTAATAACGATCTTAATTGCAGTGTTGACGGGTTATATTTTGCAGCTATTCCCAGACTTTCTTTTAGCAGACACACAAGCAGAGTTCTTCAGTAGCGGTTTGAACTTTATCTCGTTCATCACCCTATTTGCGGCATGTTTATTCTTTTCGGGTATAATCTGTTCTGAGTTCAATAAAAGAACTGGTTTTATTGTCTTTCCAAAGATAAACAAATATAAATTGATTATAGGAAAATATCTTGGAAATCTAATTCTTGTGGTATTCATTACTGCGGTATTTTATTTTATTCTTGGACTCTTTGGGTTTCTCTATTATGGTGGGCTTATTAATATTCGAATATTTTATTCTTTCGGTTTTGCAGTATTATATGTAATAGCCTTAAGCAGCTTTGTCACTCTATTCAGTTCTTTTATGAAAAATGTAAATATTACAATCATAATCACCTTGGTTATTCTTCTTATGGGATTTAACATAGCTGACCAGATTATTAATTTAATATTTGCAGACGCATTTGAACCCTTATATTCATTAGCATATTTGGGTAATTTAATTACCTCGGTATTGCTAAATCCATTTCCAAACCCTAGATATGCCGAGTTTTCGTTCGGTGGGATGGGTCCTCCTGGAATGGGAGGTGGTGATTTTTCATTCGGTTCTTGGGCAACACCTAGTATTTTTATGGGTACGACTTTACTGCTCGTATACATCATTGCTTGTTTTATTCTAGCAGCAATTTTATTCAAAAGGAGGCAATTATAAAATGCGGTCAAATAAAAGAAAAACCAGAACAAGTTTATTGAGCTTAACTATACTTAGCCTATTTCTTATTGGAATTCTTTCAACATCGATAGTAGCTAGCACAACGTACCAACATACTTTAACGAAAGGAACCGATGAATTCGTAGTAGATCTTTATAATGATGCTGAATGGAAAAACACTGTTGATTCTTCCTTAACACCGAGCGATTGGTTTGAAGGAGAAGCAAATATTACAAATGCAAAAAGCAAAGCAACGCTAAAAGGATGGGTATCCACCACATGGGACACTTGGGATGTGTTTACCTCAATCTTCATGCAAGAATTCTTCAATGTTACGGAAACTTTTATACTCTTACTTATTATGGATTCCCAAGGATACAACGAGACTACGATCAATACAAACTACGCAAATAATTATAACTTGTTGTTTGGATTACAAGCGGTTTGGAACTATACAACTAATGATTATGAGGAGAAACCTAGCAGTACCGAGGTAGTTATAGCCTTTCCGGACCCTTTAAAATACAAATTAATGTTAGACGATTATAATTCTCTTGCTGAAGATCTAAACGGAAATTTGGCTATTCAATTCTCTGGTTTGAGCTTTCCAAATGTAAGCGCAGACCAATTTCTATGGCAGCTCATTTTCAGTGGTTTTGCAACCTCAGAACCACACGGAAATTACCTAGAATCTTTAGTTAACGAACTTGGGTGCGAAAATACTACAGTAAGTGGGTCAACGCTCGTAATTGAACGCTATGGTATAACAAATTATACTGTCGAAATTTCCTACGGAGAGAGAGGGATGATGTCTTCCTTCACAGTAAAAGACATAAGCGGTAGTATAATTTATCAAATAACCAGTTCAAATTCAAATTGGCTATTTTACCTGATTTTAATAATCGTCGCTATTTGTAGTATTGCGTTAGTCGCATTTTTAATAATCAGAAAAAAGAGACTCCATAGATAGATTTTAACTAACATTGTTTTAATTTTTTTTATTCTTTTTGTTTTTAAATTTTATAGCTAAGCATATAAAATACAGTATAACTGCCGTAATAAAACAATAAGCACAAAAAAGATATAGTGTTACTCCTGGTAATCCTGATGTATCTAAGAATGGATTGAAATTCAGGGGAAAAAAAGGTTGAATATCGGTATAGAGCGGAGCATCTAGTAAAATGTGCGAATAAATTCCTACAATTGAAGCAAAAAAAATATTTAAAAACGAAGATTTTTGTTCAATTTTAAAATAATTCGTAATTGAGTTCAGAAGAGGCCTAATTTTAAACATTATAAACGATAGTGGTAAGATAATAAGTGTTCCTCCTAAAAAAGAGTGAAAAAAACCGTGTAAGGGATAATTCAAATTAAGAACTAGCACAAGAAACGGTTCAATATCTAATATTACACTTGCAAC
>JABXKB010000173.1 GCA_013375485.1 Promethearchaeota archaeon
TCTCTTAAAATTATTTAAAATGCCTTTGAAAAATATAGAAAGGGAATCAGATGTTTTTAAAATTATAAATACTACTAATCACAATATTAATCATTATAAAATATTACAATCAAAAGATAGTTTAATATAATGACTGAAAAAATAATTGTTGCAAATAAAGGATTAATAAGGGCTGAATTTGCTTTTTGGGTCGGCCGTTACATGGACAAATTTTATGGTGCTTTTGAAAATAAGAAAATAATTGGAAATAAATGCCCTAAATGTGGAGATGTTTTTGTTCCTCCAAGAAAAATTTGTGGAAAATGCAATATTAAGATTCCTTTTGATCAAAACTGGGTGGAATTACCAAATACTGGTATTTTAAAGAATTATACTGTAACATATTACAAAATCAATGATAGAGCAACTCGAAAGGTCAAGAAACCTCAAATTATTGGTATGGTACAAATTGATGGAAGCAACACAGCAATAATTTACCGTCTATTAGATATTGAACCAGAACAAGTGAAGATGGGAATGAAAGTTAAAGTTGTATGGGAAGATAAAACTAAAGGAGACCCTTCAGATATCAAGGGTTTCGAAAAGGTGTGAGAGGTGAAAAATTAAATGCAAAAAGTAGGTATTGTAGGATATAATCAAGTGAAGTTATATTCAGATGCAGATTATGGACGTTATGAAATGATCTTTGACGCTGTAAGAGGTGCTCTTGATAAAGCAGGATTAAAGAAGAAGGATATTAACACCGTTATTTCTTGCACAAATGACTATTATGATGGTAGAACTATTTCTAATGCTTTTGCCGTTGAGGCAGGTGGAGCATACTTAGCAGATGAGTCAAAAGTAGAGATGGATGGAGCACACGCATTATTATATGGTATGATGAGAATTCTATCTGGGAATCATAAATTAGCAGTAATATGGGCAGGAAGTATGGCTTCATGTTTTCCATATCATTCAGCTAGATTATTTGAGACTGATCCAACATGGGAGAGACCTACTGCTTATGTTAATGATATAACAGCTGCAGGGTTTCAGATGAGA
The DNA here is from genome assembly GCA_013375485.1 of Promethearchaeota archaeon. Classification (GTDB taxonomy): domain Archaea; phylum Asgardarchaeota; class Lokiarchaeia; order Sigyniarchaeales; family SOKP01; genus Loki-b32. Next base: position 1,042 of record JABXKB010000173.1, read on the forward strand.
GCTTATATGGATAAATATGGGGTTAGTGTTGAAGAGATTGCCAAAGTTGCCATTAAGAATCGAAGAAATGCTTCAAAAAATTCATTATCGCTACAAGAAGCTCAAAATCCAAATTTAACAGTTGATGATGTTTTAGACTCTGGAATTTATGCTGATCCGGTTACTGAACTAATGGTAGCTCAACCTTGTGATGGTATTGCAGCAATACTATTAGCTCCAGAAAAACAAGCTTTGAAGATCACTGATAATCCAGTGTGGATTATAGGAGTTGGTTATAATCAGGAAGCTTATTATCTTGGGGATAGAGATTTATCAGAATCTAAATCAATGGAATTAGCCGCTAAAATGGCTTATAAAACTGCTGGAATTAAAGATCCAATAAATGAAATTAATGTTGTTGAAATATTTGAAGCGTACGCACATGAAGAATTAATCTTAAAAGAAGCTCTAGGGTTTGCTGAAAAAGGAAAAGGAGCATTTTTAAATTCTGAAATTAATGGAGATCTTCCAATTAATCCTTCTGGAGGTGCTCTTGGTGGTAATCCGCCTTGTGGGACAGGTTTAATTAGAATTATTGAAGCTACAAAACAAATTACAGGCGAATCAAATGGATATCAGGTAGAAGGTGTTAAAAAAGCTCTTGCAACAGGACAGATTGGTATGTGTGCTCAAAATAATATAGTATATGTATTAGAAGGAGGGAATTAAAAATGGGAAGACAAGTTTGTATCGCAAGTGCTGGATTCAGCGAACATGCTTCAAAAAGATCTGATGTGAGTATGCCAGAATTAGTGAGTGAAGCTATTGAAGATTGTTTGAAAAAAGTTCCAAGTGTCAGTATTAATGACATTGATGCTTTTGTTAATGGGAATATGCCTGCTTTTGAAGGGGTTAATATACCAGAATTATGGATGACTGATTGGCTGGGGGCACGAAACAAACCATTAATGAGAATTACAACTGGTGGAACAACGGGAGGATCAGTTGCTATTGGCGGGTATTATACTGTAGCGGCAGAATTACCAGGTATTGACACAGTCTTAGCAATAGCATTTGAACAGCAATCCCAAGGAGACACTAGCACAGGCTTAGCATCTGTAGCATATGGAGAAATATCTGTTCTAAACACTTTAGGCATTACTTATGATCAACTAACCCAATTATTATCCGCTGGGGCTGCAATTGGAGTTGCTTCTTACCAAGCGACCAACTATATGCGTAGAAGTAAAATTACGGAAGAAGATCTTGCTAGAGTAGTAGTGCAAAATAGACATAATGCTGCTAAAACATGGTGGGCTCACTTAAAAATGCCAGATTTGACTATAGAAGATGTGTTAGAAACACCATATATTTCATATCCCTTAAGATATGGTATGGTGTGTCCTGCTTCTGATGGAGCTTGTGCTATGTTATTCACTACTGAAGAAAAAGCTAAAGATTTATGTGATATACCAGTCTATATTAATGGAGTAGGCAGTGTAGCTAATGAAACAGGAGTTCTTGGATATAATGGTAGTGGGGCTGGACAATTAGATACTTCTGAACAATTAGGAGCAATGAAATCAGCTGAACTTGCATTTGGTCAAGCAGGTATTTCTTTTCCAAGAAAGGAAATTGACTATGCTGAGGTTTATTCACCTTTTCCAAACCAAGAACTCATGTGGATTGAAAGATTAGGGTTATTTGAGGAAAATACAGCTTCAGAAATGTATGAGATGGGTGTTACAGCTCTTAATGGTGAATTACCAATAAATTGTTCTGGTGGGGTTAATTCAACTAACGCAATTGGAGCATCAGCTATGGAAAGGCCTGCTGTAGCAGCACTTCAAATAATGGGTAAAGCAAGTAATCAAGTACCAAAAACAGTACATACTGCTATTGGACATGGATGGGGCGGCGTTATAAATTTAATTACAATGATGGTGATGTCAGATAAGCCAACAAGGAAAATTAAGTAAAATATGGAGGTACTAAAAAATGTCAAAAAGAACACAAAGAAAAAGGATGGATTATGTTAAAAAAGAATATACTAGAACTCGAACAATGCCTGCTAGCTGGTACCTTTCCAGTTATAAATTTAAATTTAATATTACTCACTTTAAACCATTTCAAGATAAATTAAAAGAAAGAAAGTTAGTAGGTTTACAGTGTTCGAGTTGTAATCGAGTTTTCTTTCCCCCTAGAATCATCTGCGGTAAATGCATGGTAAAACCTGATAGATGGGTTGATTTACGTGAAACTGGAAGAGTCGCAACCTTCACTATAACTTACTTAAAGGATCCAGAAACAGGGGAAGTATTAGAAAGACCAATTGTATTAGTTCAACAAGATGGGTCTGATACTACCTATACTGCTCAATTAAGTCCAGATATTGATTATAGAGATACCTATATCGGAATGCCAGTTAAAGTACATTGGTCTGAAAATCCTACTGGTGGTCTAATGGATATTCAATTTTATGATTTAGTAGAAGATGATTCAAAAGATTTAGAATTACGTAAAGATTAATTTTTTTTTTTTATAATTTTTTTTGAATAATAGGGAAAATGTTTGGTTTCATTCACTAAGAAAATTGCTTAATACATCACTAATTTTTTCAATAGAATATTCTATATCGTCCTCATCTATTCCATAATGAGTTACAAATCTAATTTTTTCTTTACTGATATTGAACGCTAAAATCCCCTCTTTTCCAAGCGTATTTACTATTTTAAATATGTGTGTCTTTTTGTTAAGTTCAACTATTACAATATTCGTCTCTGGTTTATGAACTTTTATTGGTAAATCATAAGTTTCAATTCCCTCGGCAAGTAGTTTTGCATTTTTATGATCTTCCTCAAGTCGGTTAATCCATTTTTGTTCAAGTGCAATTAAACCAAAAGAAGCAATTATTCCAGCTTGACGCATACCTCCTCCAAGCATTTTGCGATATCTTCTAGCACTCGTGATAAATTCCTTGGATCCCGCAACAATTGATCCTACTGGACAAGAAAGTCCTTTAGATAGACAAAACATAACACTATCAACAGACTTGGTGAATTCTGTAACAGGGATTTTAAGGCTTACTGCTGCATTGAATATTCTTGCTCCATCTAAATGTAATTTTAAATCATTCTGTTCCGAAAACTCCTTCATATCCTTAATTATTTCCGGTCGAATAATCACTCCACCGTGATAATTGTGAGTGTTTTCTCCAGAAAAGAGAGTTGTTGGTGGTTCATGTATATCGTCTTTATCACGAATTAATTTTTGGAGTTTATCTAATGAAGGAACACCTTTATTCGAAGGATAAGTTCTAATCATTAATCCTCCAATACGAGCAGCACTACCTACCTCATTTTTGAATATATGGCTTAATTCTTCTAAAAGAATCTCATCACCAGGAGTGGTTTGCGATAAAAGGGAAACTAAATTTCCTTGTGTCCCAGAAGTCACTAATAATGCTGCTTCTTTTCCAATAACTCTAGCTGCTTTTTCCTCCAGCTCATTTACGGTTGGATCTTCTCCTTCAACATCATCTCCAATTTTGGAATCATCAAGAGATCTTATTGCATCCCACATCTCGGGAGATGGTTTTGTCACGGTATCAGAACGTAAATCTACAATTCTCAATTTTATCAAGATTTATTCTATAACTTATTAAAACTCAATAATGTTTCATAAAAATAAAAGAGTATGATAAAAAAATTTTAACCCTAGAATAAAAGAAAAATTAAAATTTGTGATATACTTCATCTATTGAATTACCTACTATTTCAATCTCATCTAGATTTGCTGTACCAAGTCCTTTTTGCTCTCCATATTTTAAATATTTTACTTTATCCATACCAAATCCCATGATCGCACTCCCGACTCGATCAACAGCTACGGGATCTTCTCCAGCAATAATCAAATCCATTTGGATAGGTTTTCCTCCCAATTCCCATCCATCTGATCCAATAATTCCGTCAATTATTTGAAATTTCATTTTAGAACGCAATACAGAAACTAAATCTGCGATTTTTTTGTGGATATTTGAATGCATAATACTTTTAGGCATAATCGTTCCCATCATATTTTTCATACTTAGTGTTGTCTTAGCCATATTGTGTGTTTTTAGAGAGGGAGCTGATATTATACAACTCGCATCTATTGCTGTTTTTGCTATATTCACAGTTTTTAACGACAAAGCGTTCGGTATTTCAATATTATTTACAATCTCATCTTCATTCAAATTCATAATTTCAACGCCGTGATCTTTTAAACGAAAGATTTCATTTAACTTAAAAAAATTTTCAATTAAACCGAAAGATCCTCCATCAGCAACTATAATTTTTTTAGGAACTATTTTTGCTTCTTGAATGAGATATAAAACAATTCCTTCTAACGTTTCTGTAGAAGTTATGTTTCCAGTACTGAAATGATCAGAAGTTACCCAATTTGGATTTATTAAGATTTTTGTTTCTGAATTAGTGATAAAATTTTTCAAAGGAATCATTTGAAGTGTTCTTAAGACTAATTCCTGAGTTGTTTCATAGGACTCTCTTTTAATTACGTAGACTTTTGTCTTCATTTATTAAACAATTTTCAAATTATTTAAAAATTATACAGTATAAATTTGTTAAACATGCTACAATCCTGGAATTGCTGTTCGTTTATGTAGGATGTCTAATCCTTTAGAAATTAGCGTAATCGTTACTAAGAATATGAGGGCAACGACGATATACGTAGTAAGTGTGAGAAATAATTGTGTAACAATATAGTGCGCCTTGGCAAAGAGTTCAGCTACACCAATTAAATAAACAACTACAGTATATTTTGGAAGATAAGCAGCTTCATTAGACCAAGCAGGGATTACTCGCCGTAAAGCTTGTGGTAATACAATATGACGAATACCAGCTACTTTTGACATACCAAGCGATTGAGCTGCCAATAATTGTCCAGTACCTACAGATGACATTGCTCCACGGAGATATTCAGCTTGATAGGCCGCGCTATTTAAACCTAATGTGAGAATACTAGCAAAAGTTCTTTGATTTAAGAGAATTATAGTAATATCCTTATCTAGGATTGCAAAGCTGACTTGAAAACTCCAGCCCCCTATGGGGATATAGGGAAGATTTCGAGCTTCTAAGAACGTATTTATACTATAGGGAAGAAAATAGATAAGTAACAATTGTGCTAACAAAGGTGTACCACGTATAATTTCAATATACCCAGTAGCAACCCGTGAAAGAATCTTTCCTCCATATTGGCGTAGTGTAGCTAGCAAAAGACCAAGAAAAAAGCCCATTATAAGTGCTAATACATATAGCCACATCGTAATTAAAAAACCTGCGAGAAGTTGATCCCAATATTCCAGTACGTTAAGAAATTCCTCAATTGGTTGCGGAAGAGCTTGATAGATCATTTATTTTCCTCACTTGATTCTTTTAAAAGTTCTTCATGGCGTCCATATAAAATATCAATTTGTTTGAGAAAATGTTTTACTCGCTCAGACTTAGGTGATGTCAGCAAATTATGGGGTATTCCACGTTCTATAACAAGTCCTCCATCAAGGAATATCATTTCTGATGCTACTGCACCAGCAAAACCCATTTCATGAGTGACAACTACCATAGTTGTTCCAGCTTTAGCAATGTCCAACATTACTTGAAGCACCTCACCAATTAGTTCAGGATCTAATGCTGAGGTAGGTTCATCGAATAGGATTAACTCAGGTTCCATAGCCAGAGCACGCGCAATACCCACACGTTGTTGTTGACCACCAGATAGTTGTGCAGGATAATGATCTGCCCACTCTGTCATTTTAACTCTTTCTAACGCTTTGAATGCTTTCTCACGTGCTTCTTCCTTTGCTAAACTCTTCACTCGACGAAGAGCAATACTTACGTTATCTATAGCTTTAAGATGGGCAAATAAATTAAAATGTTGAAAAACCATACCTATTTTTGCTCGTATTAAATTAAGATTAATTCTGGGTTCCATTAGATTCTGTCCTGAAAGATATACTTCACCCCTATCAGGTGGATCTAACATATTAATGCAACGAAGAAGAGTACTTTTTCCAGAACCACTCGGTCCAAAGATGACCTTGACCTCTTTTGCCTTTAATTCAAAAGAAACTCCCTTAAGAACTTCTAATTCATCATAAGATTTCCACACATCTGCTACTCGTAATACAACATCATCTTTTTCTTTTTCATGTTCATATTTTACCTCTATTTCTAACCACCTCCCATTCCTAATTCTTTGAGTTTTTTGGTTTGTCGTTCACCAAAAAATCTTGTTACTGGATATGTAAAAAGAAAGTATAGAATTGTAACAATAACCATCGATAATGCCCAGAGCTCCGGAAAACCTACTGATATATAATAGGCAGCTCTAGTCATCTCGATAACCCCCACTGCATAAGCGAAGGATGAATCTTTAATTACCACAGCGTATTCATTGGACCAGCTAGGCACTGCCAAACGCAAAGCTTGAGGCATTACAATATGCCTGAAAGCTTGAAGTCGATTCATACCTAGTGAGCGTGCAGCCTCCATCTGATTGGGACTTACAGATAGAATCGCACCACGAAAAATTTGAGATTGGTAGGCACCACTACGAAGCATAAGTGCCAAAGCTACACCAGCTAAGGATCTGTCAAGTGGTTCTATATACCAAAATAATTCTGGTATCCCGAAAGCAAAGATATAGATCAGAACAAGAAGCGGGATACTACGAAACACTTTCTCATAAGCACTTGCAAACCATCCAAGTTCAATACCACCGTAAACTCGCATGATAGCCAGTGATATACCTAACACAAATCCAAAAAGTAAACCTAAAGCAGTTAGTAATAATGTTTGAGGTAATCCCCTCAAAATAATATAAAAAAAAATATCAATTATATCTGGAATATTACTCAGCCCGTTGCATTAAACCATTTATCCCAAAGTTCCAACATTGTTCCGTCTTGAAAGGCTTCAAGGATGACTTCATTAATCACATGCATAAGTTCTGGTTCATATTTTCGACACCATAACGATAGGGGTTCAGGATCAGAGCTAAAGATGATCTTAAGATCGAATAGCACCTGATAAGCATCAAAGATAGGTCCATCTATATATGCTGCATCTATAGCTCCAAGATATAAGTCTTGTAAAAGAAGGTCAACTCTATCGTATGCAGTAGGAGTTATAGTAGCATTTACCAACTCTTCCTCCATTACAGTACCACCTTGGCAACCAACATCTTGACCGATAAGATCCTCTAATTCATCAATATCAGTAAGAACCGAATCACTCTTAACAACAACAACTTGGCGTACAGTGATATATGTTACTGACGCTGCTAGTTGTTTTTCTCTATCTGTTGTGTATGTCATTGCGGCTGCTATCATATCTATTGTACCTGCTCTACAAGCACCAATTAAGGAATCAAATCCAATATCAGTCATTTCAAGGTTAACTCCAATTTCATCAGCAATCATTTCTGCAATGTCGATATCGAAACCTACAATCTCAGCCGAAGGATAACTCACATTCTCGAAAGGTGGATAATCCGCACTTGTTCCAACAATAAAATATCCTCGATCCTTAATTTTATTAAGCAGAGGTTTTCCTTCAGTAGGAGCCAATAATCCCGGTATAAAAAATCCAATAACTAATCCTACCGCGATACAAGCTATCATTCCTATTACTGCTATTTCTCTTTTCATTAGTTAATAACCTCTTAATTTTAATTTTAAATAAATTATATAATACTTTTTTAGTTTGATTTTTTATGGGAATATATTTCACAGATTAATATATAAAGATTTCTATTCGTATACCATATAAACTTATTATTTTACATATCAAAATTTACATAAGATATAAAATTTCTTAGAAGGAGTAATAAAAGTATCAATTTGTAGTTCTCTTATCTCTAACTCCTCCAATTATTTGAATCTTGAAGAATAGAATTATCTAACTATTCGAAAAAATTAATTACAAATAAAAAATTAGAGTTTTCAATAATTTATAAGATAAAAAAATCAAATATCAGTTTTAATATAGTGATTAAAAGAATTTCATGAAAGTTGATTTTAAAAAGTATAAGAGTTATAAAAGATGGTTTTTGTACCACCTTTACAGACAAAAATATTTGGTATTTTGTGTCATAATAGGGATTATTATCCTTACTTTTACGAGAACCCTCATCCCTGTTGTTATCGGAGATATTATTGATAATCTGCTCTTAATACAGGATGAAGCAAGATTAATTATGATGGTTTCTATCGGACTTTTTCTTTATCTTTTTCGTAATGCTATGGACTATGTTACTATGATGGCAGGACACTATCTTGGACTGAAAACTGAGCAAAATATGAGGAAAGAATTTTTTGACACAATTCAATTAAAACCCTTACGATATTACGATGATGCTCGAACAGGTGATTTACAAGCTCTCGCAACTAATGACTTACGCGTTATTAATACAATGGTCTCCCACGGAAGTTTTTATATTTATCCTTTCTTTCAAGTAGGAATAACAGCACTTTTATTGGCTGAGGTGCTAGACTTTAGACTAGCTTTAATTTCTATTCCTTTTATAATCTTATACGTGATCTTTATATTGTATTATCGTAAAAAAATTTCTCCATATGCTTCAGCACGACTGAGAAAACATTCAAATTTGGCGGTAGTTTTACAAGATAGTATTACTGGTGCTGCTGTGGTTAGGTCTTTTACTGCAGAAAAACTGGAAC